>JAUWNF010000014.1 GCA_030612785.1 Phycisphaerales bacterium | reverse complement strand
TCGAGGAGAATCCGGCCGTCCAGTCCCACGGCGGGCATCACGCCCTGGCAGAAGAAAAACACGTCTTCGGGGGCAAGCCCAAAGTAGTCGCGTTCAGCGAAGTACTGACGGGTTGGTGCATCGGTCGTAGGCCCGGTCATGACGTACCAGGGCACCGGGCGTCCATATCGCCGGCGCGTCGCGGCGATGGCTTCGGCGAAGAGTTGGAACAACGGCTTATTCATCACCGGCGAGATGGCGAATTCGCCCTTGGGGCGCTCAGACCCCAGGCGCGTACCTTGCCCGCCGGCGACAACCATCACCGCCACCTTGCCCTCGGTGAGGAGTTCTTGCCCGAGCGCCCGGGCCTCATCGTAGAAAACCTGGCGCGAGGGGTCGGGCTGGGCGGGCAGGGCGTCTGCCGGCTCCGGAGTGCCGCCCAGTTCGGTGCTTGGCGTGGACTTGACGTGCGTGGGGATCAAGCGGTGGAGCGTGTCGAGGTCGATCCGGGCCACATCCTCGAGAAGTTCACGGCGCTGTGTTTCGCCTAATTCGTCCCAGAAAGTGAACAACTGGCCCTGCCCTCGGCGAACCGCTTCGCTCCGAATGGTCTCGGCGTCCATAGTTCTCCCACGTACTTATCGGGCGTGAATACCGCATCGAGCTAAGCCGCCGCGAAAGATAGTTCGATACATATAGAAAGCGGTTAGTGACGTGTCAACGCACAGGCCTCATCATGGACGACCCACGCTCCGAAAGAAGCGACGAAGCCCAGCGACTGACCCGGCGGGGCTTTCTTGCCGGGGCGGGCACGGCGGCAGCCGTCGGTCTGACGGAGCCGGGATTCCTCTGCCGATGCTTTGCTCAAGCCCGGACGGAGGGTTTGACCGCCGCGGACCGCGACTGTTCCCTGGTGGTGGAGGTTCGCTCCGACCATGTCTTCAAGACCCAGGTCGTGCGCCTGGACCTGCTGCGAGACCTGCTGAAGGTTGGCCTGACCGCGCTCACCGGTCTCGGGGACGAGAAGCAGGCATGGCACTCGATTCTCTCTCTGGACGACATCGTTGGACTCAAGTTCAATCAGGCGGGTGCCACCGGCCTGAGAGTGACGGAGCCGATGGTGGCGACCCTGGTGGCTTCGCTGACCGACTCGGGGTGGGATTCGGCGCAAATCGTACCGATCGAAGTCCCACACGCGTTGCACGAAAAGCTGGGCACGACGCCTCCCCGTCGCGACTGGCTGCCCGACGAGGTGCCGTTTGGCGAGGTCCGCGATCGTCTGTCCGGGGTGCTCGAGCAGGTCACGGCGATCATCAACGTGCCCTTTCTGAAGCACCACAATATTGCCGGGATGACGTGCTGTCTGAAGAACCTCTCGCACGCGTTGGTCAAGCACCCGGCCCGGCTCCACCACACCAAATGTTCGCCTTATATCGGAGACATTGTGGCGCTGCCCCAGATTCGCGGCAAGCTCCGCCTGCACGTGGTCAATGCCTTGCGGATCGTGATCGACAAGGGCCCCGACGCCCGACCCCCCAATATCGTGGATCGCGGCGCGCTACTGTTGGGGCTGGACCCGGTGGCGTTGGATTCAATCGGCCTTGAAATATTAAACCGTGTGCGGCTGCGCGGGGGGTTGGGTAAGATTGAGGACTATCAAGGTGAAGTTACGTTCTTGCCCGCGGCGGCGGCACGGGGGCTTGGGCGATGTGAACTACACCAGATCGAGTACGTGCGGCGCCGTTTGTGACCGCTACGGCTTCCCCCACCGGACGCGATCCCGTGGGGCACGCGTCCACCGGATCGGAAGTTGGTGAGGAATGGATTGACACCAATAGAGTATTCAGATAACATCTTTAGGCAGATAATAGATGTTTCGGAGTCGATAGTCGCGGGTCATGTTTGATCATCCATAATATCATACCAGTGATTCGCCCTGACGGTTGGTAATGCTCACCGGCTTGGCAACGACCGCACTATTTATTCTTTTTCATTCACTCCGACTCCTCCGAACAGAGCTTCTGCCACGCGGCTTGTGGCACGTGTGAGTTCGACGATTGAGGAGTACCGCAGCAAAACTTACCAGACAAAAGCACTCGCACAGGACGAGCCTGATGGTCCGCACGAGTCCCTGGGAAGCCCGGTCAACTCCGGCACAATCGCAGGGCTGAACGATGCGGCCACAGCGACCGGCAAAACGCCGGTTGACACGGTGCGGGTGACGGTTGCAGAATACTGGGCGAACCAAGCCTCCGGGCGTCCGGTCAGAGTGGCCGGGCGATAGACTGGGGGATAGATGGGTTAGGCCGAACGTGGTTTTCGGCGTTACGTTGTTGATCAGGGAGTTGAGTTGCGTCTGACGAAACACGTCCGTCGGCAAGATCCGTGGGCGCGCATTCATGATTTGGTTTTTAATTATCGTCGGCGTGGTCAGCGCCTAATTAACAACGGCAGTGTGCCTCAGTGCACAGGAGGTGTCCGGTGAAACGGAGACGAGTTCTAGGGTTTACATTGATTGAGTTGTTGGTGGTGGTGGCGATCATCGCGTTGTTGATCTCCATCCTGCTACCGAGCCTGTCGCGTGCCCGGGAGTTGAGCAAGCGGCTGGTCTGCGGAGCGAACCTCAGCGGGATTGGTAAGGCGTGCAAGATTTACGCAAGTCCCATGATCAACCCCGAGGAGGTATGGCCGATCCCGGCGTTCGACAAGACCGAGCGTAAGAGCCAGGACGGGGGCGGGATCGACTATTGCCAGGAGCTGGAGCACAGTTCGGAGGAGCCGGCAGATTGCTCGTCGACGCCCCCGAAGCGGACGACAGCCTCGTGCGATGAGACCCCCGAGCTTTCCGCCACACGTGCCCTATGGATGCTGGTGCGCGCCGGTGATGTCCAGGTGAAGCAGCTGATCTGTCCGAGCAGTGGGTCCTCACCCGATCCGGCGAGCGAGATCGACAGTTACTACGACTTCCGGACGATCGAGCACATCAGCTACGGCTACCAGGTTCCGTACGGCCCCAACGATACCCGGCCTTCGGAAAACCTGGACGCGCGCATGGCGATGGTGGCGGATAGGGGCCCGTACTACGGCATTTCGTCGCCGGACACCTACACTCAGCAGATGAGCGACGCCGAGCTGTCCGACAACTCCGCTCCGGCGGAGTGGAAGGCGTACAACTCGGGGAACCACGGCGGTAGAGGGCAAGGTGAAGGCCAGAACGTTCTCTTCCAGGATGGTCATGCGACCTTCGAGCGCAAGCCCATCGTCGGTGTGGATCAGGACAACATCTACACCAACATGATGAACAACGCGGAGAAGGAAGGTCGTTGGTGGGGTCGCCCGCCGGCCAAGACCACGTCCTACAGTTGGTACCCCGGTGAGGATACTTTCGGCAGCACCGGCAACACCTGGTCGAGTACGGATACGCTGATCTTTCCGTAGTCGCTCAGAGGATTCACTGATGTGTCTGGATGCGCCGGCGATTGGCTCTCGGCCAGTCGCCGGCGCTCTTATGGGCGCACGCCCTCGCACGGCCTGAGATGCCCCGATAAGCCCCCCGTAACGACAAGACCTGCGCTTATAGTAAGGGATTCCCCCAAGCGACGTTCGGGTGTTTACCTATTACATCGGCGGCGCGAAACGTCGATAAATACTTGTGGATAGAGAGCTAACCTACGATGGCTGGGGTGGACGGGGTGCCCCTGAAACTGTGGGATGGACGAGAGATGAACCTGCGTAACGACATTCCCCGCTTGCTGTCGTTGACGACGACGAAGCCTTCGCCCGACTGCTCGAACGAACGCTGAGCAACGCCGGGTACCACGTCCTCTGGGCAGACTCCGGCGAGAGAGCGCTCGAGCTGCTCGGTGAGACGGCGATTGACCTGGTGCTCCTGGACATCTGCATGCCCGGGATCGACGGCTTCGAAACCTGCCGCCGCATAACCTCCAATCCCGCCACCGCCGACATCCCGGTCATTTTCATGACCGCTCAAGGACGGAGCAACGAGGTGCTCGCGCAGGCGATTGAGGCCGGCGGAACCGACTACCTCACGAAACCCCTCACGCGGGTGGACGTGTTGACGCGGGTTCGCAACACCATCCAGCAGCGGGTCGAATCCCTGTGGCTGAAGCAGTTGGACACGGACGACAAAGTGACCGGTCTCCCAGGCCGGAATTATTTCAAGTCCAGGCTGGAGGAGGAGTTGGCCGAGTGCGGGCGATTCGGCACGCCGATCAGTGTGGTGATCTCCGACCGCGACGGGCTGGGACAAATCTGCTAGCAATACGACGACTCGCTGGTTGATGTGTGTGCTACGCGTTTCGCATTGCTGCTGCGGTCGGAATCCCGGCGGTATGACGTAGTGGCCCGTTTGAACGAGGCCCGTTTCGGGTTGCTCCTTCCGCGAGTCGGTTCGGCGGGAGCGGCGGCGGCGGCGAAGAGAATGTTCAGCATCTGGCGGTTGACCACGTTGCCGACCGGCGAAACCGGGTTGAAGATTCCGGCGTTCTTTGCCACCGAGGGGTACGACGATGCGTCGCCCCCGCCGAGCGGCGGCGATCTGCTCAAACGTGGGGTCGAAGCCGTCGAACGCGCCAGGGAACAGGCTGCTCAGCCGGTTTAGTGCCACTTCCGGTGATTCAGTTTCACAGCGGCTTGCGTTTCCCAGGCCGAACGGTCGGCGGGGACACCGGCCGCGACTCTTGACGCCGATCCCAAGCACCGCTACCCTCCGATATTGGCTTGCGGGCAGAGCAACTCGTCCCGAAGAACGGGCTCGTTGAATTCAGGCGGTCCGTCTTCTTGGGCGGCGGCCGGTCCTGCGATGATTTGCGGTCACGACCATCCGACTGATATCGGACTTTCTGTGAGCCACCACGCGGTAGGGCATCACTGTGGGCTGTTCGGGATCGTGGGGCACCCCGATGCAGCCGAACTTACCCACCTGGGACTCTACGCGCAACAACACCGCGGACAGGAATCGGCAGGGATTTGCACTACGGACGGTCGCCGGATTCTGCACCACGCCGGTCTGGGCTTGGTAACGCAAGTATTCGATGCGGTCGGTCTGCGTTCGCTTCGCAATCCCACCGCCATCGGGCACGTACGCTACTCCACCGCCGGGATGTCGTGTGAGGCCAACGCCCAGCCATTGTTGTTCGAGTGCGTTGAGGGCCCGGTGGCGGTCGCCCACAACGGCAACCTGACCAACGCCGCCGATATCCGCCGCCGCTTCGAGGAACAGGGACACATCTTCCAGACCAGCAGCGACACCGAAGTGATCGTTCACCTGCTGGCCAGCCCGGAGTTCCGCAACAACGGGCACTCGTTACCCAAGCTGCTGGAGCATCTGGAAGGGGCGTACTCACTGTTGCTGTTGTTTCGTGATCGGGTCGTGGCGGTTCGCGATCCGCTGGGCTTCCGCCCGCTGAGCTTGGGACAGACGTCGGGCGGCGCCACCGTGGTCGCCTCGGAAACCTGTGCTCTGGACATCGTTGACGCGGCCCACGTTCGCGACGTCGAGCCGGGCGAGATCGTGACCATCACCTCCGCGGGGGTCAGCAGCGAGCGGTTTGGTTCGGCGGGGCACGAGCGTGGCGCGGCCTGCATCTTCGAGCAAATCTATTTCGCCGATCCCTCGAGCGACGTCTTCGGGGACAACGTTCATTTGGTGCGCGCGGCGATGGGACGCCGGCTCGCGGAGGAGGCCCCGAGCGACGGAGACCTGGTCGCCCCGGTGCCCAACTGCGCGCGTTGCGCCGCCCTGGGCTACAGCCACGCGAGCGGTATTCCCCCCGGACGTGCGTTTACCACGAACCACTACGTCGGACGATCCTTCATCCTGCCCACGCAGGACCGGCGCGACTTGGTGGTAAAGATGAAGATGAACGTTATCAAGGAAGCGGTGCGCGGCAAGCGCATCATTGTGGTGGAGGATTCGGTGGTCCGCGGCACCACCACCCGTGGCAAGATGAGCGCCCTGCGGAAGGCCGGCGCCAAGGAGATCCATCTGCGGGTGGCCAGCCCGCCGATCCGCCACGCCTGTTACTTCGGCATCGATTTCCCCGACCCGTCGAAGCTGGTGGCCACCGGCCGTGAGGTGGAGGAGATTCGCCGGTTTCTGGAGGTGGATTCGTTGCAGTACCTGTCCGAGGAGGGGATGCTCCGTTGTGTGAGCATGGACCGCAGCCAATACTGCACGGCGTGTTTTACGGCCGACTACCCGGTGAAGGTCACCGCGCCGATGGAGAACCACGCGAGACAGCACGAGCGCCTGCGGGCCAAGGTGTCCGACACGCCGTGAAACTCCGCTCCGCGCACCGAAGCACCGCCCCATCCGAGACGCGCCCGTGAGAGGCTGTCGATTTAGTCGTTCGCGGCGATCCCCAATGTAGCGTCACCCCTTGTGGGTGACGAAAAGTGAGGCTGCGCCGCCCACAAGGGGCGACGCTGCAGTAGGTGCGCCGCCCACAAGGAGCGACGCTACAGTAGGTGCGCCGCCCACAAGGGGCGACACTGCAGTAGGTGCGCCGCCCACAAGGAGCGACACTGCAGTAGGTGCGCCGCCCACAAGGGGCGACGCTACAGATTAAATCGCCAGTTTGGTGAGGGAGCGTAATCGCATGGCCAAAACGACCACCTACCAGGACGCCGGAGTGAGCATCACCGCCAACGCCCGGTGGGTAGCGCGGATTCAGTCAGCGATGCGCAGTACGCACGACATCCGGGTGTGCAGCCGCGCGGGCGCCTTCGCCGGTCTGTTCCGCCTCGATTTCGACGAGCGCCCCCTACGCCGCAGGTACGAAAAGCCCGTGCTGGTCGGCTGCGCGGACGGGGTGGGCACGAAAGTGCTATTGGGCATCAAGACCGGGCGGCTTCGCGGGCTGGGCATCGACCTGGTGGCGATGAATGTCAACGATCTAATAACCTGTGGGGCCGAGCCGCTTTTTTTCCTGGATTACCTGGCCGTACACGAGATCGATCCGGACAGGTTGTCGGAGATCGTGGAAGGCATCGCCGAGGGCTGTCGTCAAGCCGGGTGCGCGTTGCTGGGCGGTGAGACCGCCGAAATGCCTGACCTGTACCAGAAAGGCCACCTGGACTTGGCCGGCTTCGCCACCGGCGTGGTCGAACAGACCCGGGTGATCGACGGTCGCCGAGCGTCACCGGGTGACATGTTGATCGGGCTGGCCTCGAACGGCATCCATTCCAACGGGTATACCCTGGTCCGCCGGTTGATCCGCGAGCACCGTCTCAGGCTCAATCATTGCTACGAGAAGCTGAGTGAGACGCTGGCGGAAGTGCTGTTGCGCCCGACGCGGATCTATGTTACGCCGGTTCTGGGCGTATTGAACAAATACCACACGAAGCGCCCGGTGACGGGGATGGCCCACATCACCGGCGGAGGCTTGCCGGAGAACGTCGCCCGCATGTTGCCTGACGGTTGCGCGGCCGAGATCGATACGAGAAGCTGGACGCCGCCGCCGATCTTCCCGTTCCTGCAGAACCTCGGGGTCCAACGCCACGAGATGTTCAGAGTATTTAATATGGGCATCGGCTTCGTGTTGGCAGTGAAGCCGAGGTTCGTCTCCGGCGTTATGAAGGTGCTGAACGCCGGTGGCGAATCGGCGACCATCATCGGCCGCGTGAAGCGCGGCAGAAGGGGCGTGAAGCTAATGTAATCCACCGACGGCGGCTCCACACACAAGGCTTCTCGGTTTAGTAGCGCCGCCTCTTGTAGGCCGCGCTCCCTCGTTTTCGTCGCCCACAAGGGGTGACGTTACATTTGGGATCACCACGAGTGACTCAATCGACAAGCCTTCAGTGGTGGGGGAACCGAATACGAGTGCAGATTGAAGCAGAGGCGCAAGCACAACAACGGTGCCGGCGAGGTACGCCGATCGTCGCGCGACGGGTTCGCTTGGAATCGTCGCTTTCTCAGTCATGGTGTCTCCCTCGTGGCAAGGCCGGGCCTCGTGGGCAAGATGAGCGATCGTCGCATCGGTGGCGTATCGACCGAATGCCCGAACGCATGAAAACCCAGCCTATTTGATCGGAGTCGGTGGTGCTCCGCAAGCTTGCTTCATACACGTGCCCTGCAAGACTACGACCCCGAGATGCTCTCGATCAAGGCCACCCACGGCTGTTCGAGAGCATAGTGAGTCATCACTACGGCAAGGAAGGTTAGCAGCACCAATCCGCAACTTGTCGTCAGCATGGCGCGGCGGACGATTATTGCCGACGCGACGCCGGCGATCACGGTGAGCAGGGCAATTGCGCAGGGTAGCCAACAGAATCGGACAACGAAGGCCGTCACCGGGGGCAGGGTCGTGTCGAAGTCCACGAAGATGTCACGCAGCGAAGGGATATGCACGTACGCAAGATGGAGCGAGTACGCGCCCAGAATGAGCCCCATCCCAGCCATAACTCCACCTACGAGCCGATAAGGAAACACGTCTGCCGGGGGCCCATTGTCTTTCATGCTATCAGTCCTCGTTCACGGATGGCTGGGTGACTCACCTCTTCAGAGGTCGGGGACTCAGTTACCGGCGCCCCGCGCGGACCTTGTTGATACGGATGCCCGCTCAACGAGCACAACGGCCAGCGGGGACGCCGGCCGCTACGCTCAACGAAAACGCTCGCGGACAATGGTGTTCAACTCGCGGGCGAGCTGGTGCTCGTCGACGGTTACGAGCCGACCGTCCTGAACCACGGTCTTACCGTTGACCAGAACGCGGTCGGCGCGGGGGGCGTGGCCGAGCATCAGGGCGGCCAGCGGGTCCTGGGCGACGGCCCCGGCGAACGCCAGGTCGTCCATCCTGAACATGGTCAGGTCGGCGGCCATGCTTGGTTCGATCCGCCCGAGCTTGGTGCGCGAGAACACGTCGGCACCGCCGACGGTGGCCAAGCGGAACGCTTGCGCGGTGGACAACGCCGTCGCCCCGCTCTGCACACGTTGCAGCAAGAGGGCCTGGCGAGCCTCGGCCAACACGTTGCCGCCGTCGTTGCTGCTGCTACCATCCACGCCGATGCCGACGGTGACGCCCTTGGCCAGCATACGGGCGATCGGGGCGATGCCGCTGCCCAGACGCATGTTCGAGCAGGGGCAATGGGCCACGCTGGTACCCGTCTCGGCGAGCAGATCGATATCCGCGTCGTCGAGGTGTACACAATGGGCCAGGTAGACGTCGCGACCCAGCCATTGGTATTCGTGCAGAAGCGGGATCGGCCGCTTGCCGAACTTTTCGAGGCAGTATTCCTCCTCGTCGAGCGTTTCAGCGGCGTGGGTGTGCAGCAACACCTCTTTTTCGCGGGCCAGCGCCTGCGTATCGCGCAGTAGTTCGGGGCTGATGCTGAATGGCGAGCAGGGGGCCAAGTCGATCCGCACCATGGCATACGGGTCGGGGTTGTGATAGGCCTCGATCACCCGCGCGCAGTCCGTGAGAATCTCGTCTTCCGTCTGCGTGCAGTCGTCGGGCGGCAGACCGCCGCCGGACGCGCCCACGCTCATGCTCCCCCGGCAGGCGTGGATACGCATACCGATCGTTTCGGCTGCTTCCAGCACTGATTCGAAGCGCGCGTCACTGCCTTGTGGGAAGATATAGAGGTGATCGTTGGTGGTCGTGCAGCCCGAGAGCAGCAGCTCACCCATGCTCACCATCGCGGCGGTCTTGACCGCTTGGCGGTCGAGGTGCCGCCACTTCTGATATAGCACCGTCAGCCAATCGAAGAGCTCGGCATTCTGCACCTCGATCAGGCCGCGGGTCAACGACTGGTACAAATGGTGATGGGTGTTGATGAGACCGGGCACAATCAGGTGGTTACGCGCGTCGATTATCTCGGCGTCGTGGCAAGGAGACGGCGCATCTTGATCGGGGTTGAGGTCACGTCCCTCTTCCGAACGGCCGCGCGGGCGGAAGCCCGCGGCTCCTTGTGGCTCGGAACCGGATTCAGTGGGACCGACGGAGTGGATAACGCCGTCTTGGATAACTATGGTCTGGTTTTCGAGCACGACGGGTTGGTCGTTGCGCACAGTGACGACGGTTCCGCCGGCTATGATAGTTTTCATGCGTGTCCCCACTTGTTACTTGGCCTTCAGCGGGAATCTTTCTGGATGTTCTATGATTTCTGCGGTCAAATCAACATCGAGATCCGGCCAATAGAAATGGCCTGGGGAAGACTCCTCTACGTTCAGTATCTTTCCTACAGGCACGTCCTTGAACCACGGGAAGTCCTCATAGGACATGAACAACTCCCGCTCATGAGCCAACAACCAGACCCCGTGGCTCGATACGTTGGCGACCTCAACCTCCGAAGTGTTCTTGCCAAGCGCTCTTGAGTTCATCGTAGTGTGCCTCGATTATGTCTTCGAGTTCTTTCAACTGCCTTCGTGACAGATGATGGTTTCCTGCCAATTCGATCTCCGGCTCCAGCCAGAATTTCGCTTCTCCATCCCCACAATAGACGTGGACATGTACGCGGGATTCTTCTCTTGAGAAAAAGAAGAATCTATACCCTTTCTCTCGAAAGACCGTAGGGCTCATCTCGTCCTCCTTTACGCTGGACGGTTTACCACTACCCTGCGGCGACGAACACCGTATCTCAGCGGTGCGGTCCACGGCGCCCGTTGCAGTGTTTGGTCAAGTGCTGTCGTCCGTGTTTTGCAGGGCGCGCTTCACGATCTCCAACTCTCGCTGAATCCGTTCCTCAGTAAACCCGTATGTTCTCCATATGGCAAGCCACAATTCATCGACTTGGGGGTCGACGACCTTGAGGAAGGCGATAATCTCTCTCAATTCATCTATCATCCTTCGCTTACCTTTCGCCGATAGCAAGCTTTCGGCGTGCTCGACAAAGAACTGATGCATGAGGTAGTTTCGCTTTGTCAGCGCTTGGCGGAGCCTGTCTTCTAGGGCAGGATCAATAGGTGCAAGCTCTCCCACTGCTCTCAGCAGATGCCCTAGAGTATGCCCATCTGCCTTCTCATAGAGGTTTCGCACGTCGCCGCAGGTCGGCGTTGTCTTCCCCTGTATTCTTAGGCCCACGAGTAGGTTTACGATTCCCTGCTCAAGCAGTTGTGCGCAGTAGGCCGCCAGACCGAAGAAGGCATATACCTCCTTGGGATCATCATAGTCAGGCTCGGGGGTCTCTGGTCTTGCCCGATCAGCGTGTCTGGCCATGCCGAGGGTCTCCGTTATCTCCCTCACCTAGCCTTGATGACGCGGTTCCGTGCCAACCGATCCCCGTCACACTCTGGTTCTGAAATCGCCGCGGCGTTGGGGGTCGTTGAGCATCTTCCACACGTTCTCCGGGTTACAGGGCAGCTTGCTGGGAGCCGCCCCGGTAGCGTCGTAAATCGCGGACAGCACCGCCGGTACGGCGCCGATCAACGGGGGCTCGCCAACGCCGTGGGCCCCGAACGGCCCACCGGGGTCGTCGTGCTCGACGATAACCGCTTCGATCGGCGGCACGTCCATGATCGTGGGTACGATGTAGTCGGTGAAGCCAGGGTTCAGCAACACACCGTCGCGCATGACCACCTCTTCCATCAAAGCCATGCCGATGCCTTGGACCGCCCCGCCGGCGATCTGCCCCTCGACCGATTGGGGATTGATGGCTTTGCCCACGTCGTGGCAGCCGATGTGCCGTTCGACGCGGGTCTCGCCGGTTTCGACGTCCACCAATACCTGCGATACGTGGGCCCCGAACAGGTAGGTGATAAACGCCTTGGCTCGGACCGGTGGCGGCTTGCCCGGGCACGGTGCGCGGTTTGAACAGCGCCCGGGCTTCGAGAGGATACCCGCGCTTGCGTCCCTCCACGACCAGATCAGCTAGCGACGCACGGTTGTCAGGATTGGCGGTTTCGTAGGCGAAGCCGGTGGGGTCGGTCGACTTGCCCGGACCGAGCGAGATCTCGTGCGGGTGCACGCGCAGGTGTACGCCGGCGATGTCGAGCAGTTGTTCTCTCAATTCGCTGGCGGCCATGCGCACGGCGTTACCGGTGAAGTAGGTCTGGCGGGTGGCTGAGGAAGAGCCGGACTCGTCGGTACGGCCGGTGTCGGCGGCCACCACGTGGACCTGGTCGAGCTTGGCCCCGAGTTCGGTGCCGGCGATCTGGGCCATGGCGTTGGGGAGCCCCTGGCCGAAATCCACCGCCCCGGTGTAGACGGTAAAGACGCCCTTTTCGTCGATGGCGACTCGGACGCGGCTGCAATCGGGGAAGCCATCGCCGTAGCCCAGACCGAAGCACATCACGCTGATACCCCAGCCGCGCCGCAGGTGCGGGGGTAGCGCGTCGCTCGGGAAAGGTTTGCTGTGGAACTGGTCCATGGCGGCCTGCAAGCACTCCTTGATGGTCGGATCGCTGATACGCTGCCCGGTAGTCACCGAGTCCCCGCTGTCGATGAGGTTTTTCATGTACAGGTCCAGCGGGTTCATGTTCAGGGCCCGGGCCAGCCGTTGCATCATCCCGTTGTAGGCGATGGCGATCTGCGAGGCGCCGAACCCGCGCATGGCCCCGGTGGGGTTGTTGTTGGTGTGCACACCGTAGACGTCGACGCTGACGTTGGGCACGCGTAGAGGGCCGGTCGCGTGACTCGCCGCCTTACGCATCACCGCGATACCTGTTGACGCGTAAGCACCCTCGTCCGAGTAGACCACTACCTTGGCCGCGGTCAGCGTGCCGTCGCGCTTCGCGCCCAGCGTATAGTGAATCCGCAAGGCGTGGCGCTTGTGGCGGGCGATCATCGACTCGGCCCGGCTGTAGCGCAGCGCGACCGTCTGGTGGGGATGGTGCAAAGCGGCAACGGCGAGATAAATCTGAATGCTGATGTCTTCGCGCCCGCCGAACGCCCCGCCGGTGCATGGCTGGATGATGCGGATGCGCTCAGGCTCCAGGCCGACGGCGAGAGCGACCAGACGGCGTTCCTCGTGGACCCACTGCCCCGCCGCCCGGATGGTGAGTTGCTCACCATCAAATCGGGCGATCCCGGCTTCGAGGTCGAGGAAGGCGTGGTCGGTGGTCTGGGTCTCGAAAGTGTCGCGGACCACCACGTCGGAGGTCTCCAGTGCCGCTTCCGCGTCACCCTTGCGGATGCGCTTGTCGCCCATGACGTTACCTTCCGGGTGGATTTGGGGAGCGCCCGGGGCCAGGGCGTCATCGATGGTCCCCAGGACCGGCAACTCTTGGTAGCCTACCTCGACCAGATCGCGGGCGAACTCGGCCACACGCTCGGACTCAGCCACGACGATGGCCACCGCGTCCCCGCAATAACGCACCCGATCCTCCACCAGCGCGGGGTGGTCGCGCCGGATCAGGCCGTGGCGGTTCGTGCCGCCGACGTCCTTGTGCGTGTAAACCCCCACAACGCCCTCGATAGCCCGTGCCTTTGACGTGTCGATAGACAGAACCTTCGCGTGGGCGTGCGCCGAGCGCAGCACCTTGGCGAATAGCTCGGCCTCCCGGGGGAAGAAGTCGGCGCCGTACAGCGCTCGACCGCTGACCTTCTCGGCGCCGTCGATCCGCCGGCAGGACTGCCCCGCGAGCGGTGCTGCCCGGGGTGCGTCTTCGGAGGGATTGGAGCCCGCGGCGGTGGTCATGAGTGCATCTCCCGATGGGCATTGCGCAGGGCTTCGACGATTGAGCTGTACCCGGTGCAGCGGCAGATGTTGGCTTCGACGCCCTTGATAAGCTGCTCCTCGGTAATCTCCGGATTCTCCTGCAGCAGGGCCGTCGCGGCGAGGATCAGCCCCGGCGTGCAGTAGCCACACTGGACCGCCCCCGCCTCGAGGAACTTCTCTTGCAAAATGGCCAGTTTGTCGTCCCGGCTCAGACCTTCGATGGTGACCACTTGGCGCCCGTTTACCTGCGCCGCCAGGGTTATGCAGCTATTGACCGGCACGCCGTCGATCAGCACGGTGCAGCTTCCACACTCGCCTTCGAGGCACGAACCCTTCGTGCCGGTCAGTCCGAGATCATCGCGCAGAAACGACAGCAACGATCGATCCACCGCCACGTCGCGCTCGATGGATTCGCCGTTGATCGCGCAACGCAGGTGGAAGGTATCCGGCGTTAGGGCCAATCCTGTCAATCCGTCGGGGGTGTTATGGCTCATGAGTTTTCAAACCGTCGTGGAACGCTACCCTTCTGATTCACATACTTGGCGACGCAATCCTAGCAGTACAGCGCAAGGCAGCCGCCGCTTTGTAGCGGACTGCGTCTCGCAGGCCGTTCGGCCGGCGGGGACGCCGGCCGCTACACAAAAACCCGCGACTTTGCGCTGTACTGCTAAGCGCCAAATGGGGCAACACACGGAGGTATTGCCTACGAGTAATCATTCTTGCAGTCCGCACAGCAGTCGCCGGGTGAGTACTCCGCACATGGCCCGGCGGTAGGCGGCGCCGGCGCGATGATCGTCGATGGGAGACACTTCCTTCATTACGCTTTCGGCCGCGCGGTCGATCAGGGCGTCGGGCAACGCCTGTCCGTCGAGCAGTTGCTCAGCCTGCGCCGCACGCATCGGCCGAAAAGCCACGCTGCCAAACGCGAGGCGATAGCGCTCATCCGGCGAGCGCCCCACGGCACAACAAACCACGCTGATGTTGACCGCTCCACGCTTGCCGATCTTGTACCAGGCCGTACTCATATCCGCGCGCACGCGCACACGGGTGACCAGCTCGTCGTCGGCCAGGGCCGTCTCGCGGTAGGCTAAGAACCAGTCGTCATTGAGCTTCAGCCGGCGCGGACCGCGGGCGGCGCTGGCTACCTCCACCTCGGCGTCCAGGGCGAGAAGTGCCACGCAGCCGTCACCCGCCGGCGAGGCGCTGACCAAATTCCCGCCGATAGTGCCCACGTTGCGAATTTGGGTCCCGCCCATCGACAGCGCCGCCTCGCGCAGGCATTTGATGTCCAGCCTCCCCAACTGTGCAAAGGTTGTGCCGGCGCCCATGCGGATCCAGCCGTTGTCTCGCTCGATAACGTTGAAGTCCTCAATGTGGGAGAGGTCCAGAAAGCTGCGGGGGCGCAGCGTGCCGTGGTTCATCGCCACCAGCACGTCGGTCCCGCCGTTTATCACCAGGGCGCCGTTTTTGAGTCGCCCGCGAAGTTCGAGCGCCTCTTGAAGGTTGTGCGGCTGATAGAACATGCAAGCCCCTTTGGGTCAATCTTGCCGAGGGGTGGTCTCCTCGGATGCGGTCGCTGGTGGGACGACCGGCGGCGTCGCCCCCGGCGAGTCCGGCTGCACCAGGGGGACGCTCTCCGGGGCGTTGGCGGCGTTGGGTGTTTGCCGGTCAGCCCGCCACCGCGCCACGAAATACACCACCGCCATCAATACGATGACCAACGCCGCAACGATCCACCACGCCGGAATCCTGCCGATTCTGGCCGGCTCGTCGGAGCGGCGCCGGCGTGGTGCTGTGAACCGCACCGCCTCCTTGAGCTGGTCGAGTTCCTTTTTCGGTTGGCCCAGGGTCTCGTCGTCCTCGATCAACACCTCTTCGCCGTCGCTATCGAGGTTCTTCCGGCAGACCGGGCACGTGGTGTCGTCCGCGTACACCGTTGCCTGGCACGCCCAACAAACGCCCAGGTACTTGCTGAGCCCGGGGGTTTCGGCTGCGAAGCGCCACTGATGGTGGGTGCTGGGGCCGCGGACGATAGTCGTCTGCGTGAGGATACCCCGTTCGATCTGGATCAACAGTCGCTTCCTGGACACACCTGGAAACGGGCGGACATGCTCGAGCACGTACCAGGGCCCGCTGTGCTGGCGCATCTTCTGTATCATGTCGCCGCTGAGCAATTGACCACAATGCTCGCAGCGTGCCGCCGTCCGGCGTATGAGTTGTCCGCACGATACGCAGGGCCGCGCTTCGCCGTGCCACACCTTCTCGCCCAGGGGACTGAGCGGGCCGATGCCGCGGCAGGCACCTTCCTCCGCCGCGCTGACCTTCGAGAAGTCCGCCCCGAGCACTCGGGCCCGGGCGCTGTTCTGCCTTTCCCTGGCTGACGCTGATGGTTCGTCCACGCTTGGTCTCCAACGCCTTATGATTTTACAGCGCGGCCGACGGTGCAACAACCGATTGCGGATTGGGGATTACGGATTCGGCGATTACCGTGCCCTACGAAACGTCCCAGCGCGCCGGGACGTCTCGCCGGCCGAGGCGCTTAACTTGGCCAAGGACCGCCTCGAAGGTTCATCGTGTAAATCGTAACGTTACGGAAGGCGGTCCTTGACCATGCCACCCGAGGTGCCGCGGTTCGTCGTGGCAGCGTTATCGGAGGGGCCTTGGATGAGGCGCTCGACGACCGACGCCGGTAATTGCCAGTTGCCGTCGAACACGGCTCCGCGCGGAGGAATCCGCCGCGCCATCCACTGGGGCTGGGAAGTCGGGGCGGATGCTGGGTCCCTGAGCAGCAGGTCGTTTTCGCGCGTGATCACCACCAGATCCTCAAGCGGGGTCGGAGAAAGATAGGGCGGCCGAAGGATCAGGGCGGCCAGCGGGGCCACGGCCTTGGGATGCCCCGAACATACCACCAGGTAGCGGTCGGGGTTGAGCGGGTTGGGATAAATCATCACCAGGCCCATGATCTGCGCAGAGGCTTTGCGGCCGGAGATCAGCAGACCGCTACGCCGAAAGACCAGCGGCAGTCGGTCGGCGACCTGGGCGAGGATGCTGTGACATTCAGGATTGCCGAAGCAGATCAAGTTCGACGATTGGATTAGCTCGGGCGTGACCTGGTCCGCCGAGGTGAACTTGAAGTCCTGGAAGGTGAGGGTCTGCGCCCACTTGAACGCGTAGTGGGCGGCCTGCGCCCAGGTTGCGTTGACGACCAGGTCTTCGCTGTCGGCGGTTACGACGACGAAGGGATCGTAAAAGACGTCCTGAATAGGCCCGGATAACCCGTGGCGTTTTCGGAGCGGGCCCTCGGATATGTCGGCGAGGGTTAATGCCCAGCCGCTGGGGCGTGCCTCCGCCTCGACCGGCTGGTTGCTGACGAAGAACGTTGGTGTGGTTCCCGGCGGCACGACCGATGGCGGCGGCTGGAGAATCAGCCGGCCTACGTTGTCGGCGTGAATATAAACCTGCGAACCCTCTGGAACGAAGACGTCGATCAGCGCCGGGCGCGCGGGATCGACCATAGACTCGACGGTAGCCCAATACGCTTGATTGTACCTCAGACCGGTGGTTCGGTAGGTGATCCGCCGTGGCTCGCGGACGCGAGTCAGCCCGGCCATCCAGTCGTAGAACGTCCGGCCGGCGTACGGCTTGACCCAGCACGCATGCTTGCACCCCGGGGCCTGGGTGTAGCGAACAGGTAGTTCGGCGTCCTCCATTGCCCGCACCATGCGCACGGATTCGCTCACCGGGACGTTGTGATCCGCGGAGCCGTGGAAGACCCACGTGGGCACGTGGAGAAGATTGCTCACCACCTCCGGTTGACCGCCCCCGGCAAAGAGCGAAAGGGACGCGAACCGGTCAGGATAGTGCGCGGCGATCGCCCACCCGGCGAATGCGCCCAACGACAGCCCCGTCAGGTGAATTCGGCTGGGGTCCACGTTGGCCCGGGACTG
>JAUWNF010000338.1 GCA_030612785.1 Phycisphaerales bacterium | reverse complement strand
AGACTCGCTTCATGGCCTCGCGGGCTATGCCCAGGTACTTGCGCGGGTCGAACTCTTCCTTCTTGGTCGCGAAGACCTTGCGGATCGCGCCGGTGATGGCCAGACGGTTGTCGGTATCGACATTGACCTTGCGAACGCCGTGCCGGATCCCGCGTTGGATCTCTTCGACCGGAACACCATAGGTCTCTTTCATCTCGCCGCCGTACTGACGAATGATTTCCAGCAGTTCCTGGGGCACACTGGAGGACCCGTGCATGACCAGGTGGGTGTCGGGCAGGCGCTGGTGGATATCTTCGATGACGCTCATAACCAGCACGTCGCCCGTCGGCTTCTTGGTGAACTTGTACGCGCCGTGGCTGGTGCCGATCGCCACCGCCAGCGCATCGACGCCGGTTTGGGCGACGAACTCCTCAGCTTGATCGGGATCGGTCAGGTGATTCATGGCCTCTTCGCTGGATAGGCCGGCACCGTGCCCGTCCTCCACGCCCCCGAGGCAGCCTAACTCGCCTTCGACGGTAACCCCTTTGGCGTGGGCGGCGTCCACCACCTTTCTGGTGACCTTCACGTTGTACTCGAAGCTGGCCGGCGTCTTGCCGTCGGTCTCCAGGGAGCCGTCCATCATGACGGAGGTGAAGCCCTGCTCGATCGCGCTAAGGCAGGTTGCGGGCGAGTCACCATGATCCTGGTGCATGGCAATGGGGATGTTCGGGTGTAGTTCCACCGCGGCGAGCATCAGGTGGCGCAGATAGGCGTCGTTGGTGTAGGCGCGGGCACCGCGAGAGGCCTGGATGATGACCGGCGACTCGGTCTCCTCGGCCGCGGCCATGATCGCCTGAATCTGCTCCATGTTGTTGACGTTGAATGCCGCCAAGCCGTAGTCGTTCTCGGCGGCGTGATCCAACAGCAGACGCACAGGTACTAGTGGCATGATTCGTTCCTCTTCTTTAGAGAGCCTTCGTAAGGTGTTCCTCCGCCGGCTCGTATCTGCATCCCACAATGGAGAAAAAACGGTCGTATGGCGCCGTACGCGCGACTCGCACCTCTCGATACCGTGGGGCGGAACCCCCGGGGTCGAAGGTCAGCTCGATGGCTTCGCCGGGTGCGGGGCGATCCCGCGTGGGCGTAACAAAGGCGATGCTGGATTCGGCAACGTCACTTACCCACGCCGTGTAAGTCCTGGTCGCATTCTCCGGCGTCCACGAGATATGGCGTGCCGGCGCCCGCCGCCTCACCTCGGAGCGCCGCTCTGGCTGCTGCCCTGATTCGCTCATGCGGAGTCCTCCTGCTCGAAACACCGCTGGATCAACGCATCCAGCTTGGCGGTCCCGACGCAGATGCACGTGTCGGCCGCACCGTAGTACATCTTCACCTCACGGGTTTGCTCTTCGAGAATCGCTCCGCAAGAGAAAACCACGTTGCCGATGTCGCCCACGCGCTCGTAGTACTCCCGCGGGGTGAGAATCGGGATGGCCGCCCGCCCCAGCACGCGCGTGGGATCCTCCAGATCCAGCATCGCCGCACCAAGACGGTAAAGCGGGCCCGCGGCGGCTTCCTTCACGCCATGATATATCTCCAGCCAGCCCCGCTCCGTCTCGATGGGAGGGGCGGAGGCTCCGATCCGCGAGCAGTCCCAATGATCAGACCGCGTGGTCATCACCACCTCGGACCCGCCCCAGTTGACCAAGTCGTCCGAGTAGGAGATCCATATATTGCCACTCGAACCGACAGAGGGTCGGTCGAACCGCACATAGCGATCCTTGATTTTCCTAGGGAATAATGCCCCGTCCTTGTTGACCGGTTCCGAGATCAGCGCGATACGCTCGAAGTTCTCAAAATCATCCGTTCTGGCCAGGGCGAGCCGCGGACCGTAGTGGCTGTACGCCGTGTACATGATGTAGTAGGTGTCGTCCATCGGCGTGATGCGCGGGTCCTCGATGCCACACGCTTCGTAGGTCGCAAACGGCTCTTCATTCGTGGGCGTCATCGCCGGCTCAGGGTCAACCACGAACCGGTAACCGTCCTCACTTCGCGCAATGGCGAATATCGAACGGCCTCGTGGATCCTCCACCCGAATCAACAACACGTACTGATTGTGAACCTTCACGGCTGCCGCGTTGAATACCGTATTGCACCGGAAGGGGATGTCTTCCAGCGAGATGATCGGATTGCCCTCCCACCGGTGAATGACATCTCTTCCGACGACCCTCGTTTTTCCGCGCGACACAGCTTCTTGAACCATTACTGACACGGGTAGTCTCCTCCAACGGGTAACCTGAAGGTCGGGACGTTACGCCGCCCGACGGTGTCCTCGCACATGCTCACCGCCCGTAGCCGCCAGCCGGCGCAGGCTCCGAGCGATGTACTACACTGATCTATCGACTGGTCCACGACGGTTCTTCACGTCGGGCGAGAGAATACCGGACGTCCGATACTGCGATGGAATTGTTTGCTTGGCAGGGATCCTGGTAGTTAAGGTTGCTATGCTCTCCTCGAGGACGGGGCCGCCCCGTCGGAACAGGCGCCAGCGCCTTTCGCAGGATTCTTCAGGTCCCGCTTGCCCTGCAAATCGTGGATCGCCGCGCGAATGGCATCCTCCGCCAGCACACTGCAATGGATCTTCACCGGAGGAAGCGACAGCTCTTTAACAATCTCGGTGTTCTTGATCTCCAGCGCCTCGTCCAAGGTCCGGCCTTTGATCCATTCGGTGGCCAGCGAACTGCTGGCGATGGCGCTGCCGCAGCCGAAGGTCTTGAACTTGGCGTCCACGATCCGGTTGTCATCGTCCACCTGGATCTGCAGTTTCATCACGTCGCCGCATGCCGGCGCGCCGACGACGCCGGTGCCCACGTTCTCGGCGTCGCGGTTCAGCGATCCGACGTTGCGCGGGTTGTTGAAGTAATCCACGACCTTATCACTATAGGACATTTCGCCAACTCCGTGATGCCAGCGCTGTTTCCAGTAGCGGACGGCGTCCCCGCAAGCCGTTCGGCCTGCGAGACGCAGGCCGCTACGAGTGCGTTTGCCACTCCACCTTGGACAGGTCGATCCCCTGCTGAGCCATTTCATAGAGCGGGCTCATCTCCCGAAGTTTGGTTACCGCGGCACTCACCCGTTCGATCACATACTCGACATCCTCGACGGTGTTAAACCGGCCCAGCGAAAAACGGATCGAAGTGTGCACCATGTCGTCACCCAACCCCAAGGCCCGCAACACGTAACTCGGCTCCAGCGAAGCGCTGGTACACGCGCTGCCGCTGCTGACCGCGATGTCGCTGAAGCCCATCATCAGGCCCTCCCCCTCAACGTACCGGAAGCTGATGTTGGCGGTGTTGGGCAGCCGCTCGGTCGGATGCCCGTTCAAAAAGACGTCGTCTAACCGACCGCTCAACCCTTCCCACAGACGGTCGCGCAGCTTGGTCAACCGCGCCGACTCCCGCTCCATTTCCGCCAGGGCGATTTCAGCGGCGTGTCCCAATCCGACGATGCCCGGAACATTCAGCGTCCCGGAGCGCATCTGGCGCTCATGCCCGCCACCGTGCAAGAGCGCCGCGCAACGGACGCGCGGACGCTTGCGGCGCATATACAACGCCCCCACGCCCTTGGGACCGTAGAGCTTGTGACCCGAGAGACTCAACAGGTCGATTCCCATCGACTCGACGTCGAGGGGGACCTTGCCGACCGCTTGGGTCGCGTCGGAGTGAAACAGAACGCCCCGCTCCTTGCATATTCGCCCGATCTCCGAGATCGGCTGGAGCGTGCCGATCTCGTTGTTGGCCGCCATGATCGACACCAGGATCGTATCCTCGGAGATCGCGTCCTGGAGTGCGTCGAGGTCGATGCGCCCATGCTTGTCCACACCGAGATAGGTTACGCGGAACCCGTGCCGTTCCAGATACTTACAGGGGTCGATGACGGCTTTGTGTTCGGTGGCTTGCGTGATGATGTGGCGGCCCTGCTCCGCGTGCACGGCCGCCACACCCTTAAGCGCGATGTTGTTGCTCTCGGTGGCGCCGCTGGTGAAAACGATTTCTCGGGCAGTCTCTACAGAAACCTCTGATCCCTGAGAGACCTTCATCGTCATGGTCTCAGTCGTTGCACCGATGATCTTCGCCACCTGCCCCCGCGCCCGCTCCACCGCCGCCTCGGCCTCCCAACCGAAGGAGTGACTGCGACTGGCGGCATTGCCGAACGTCTCGCAGAAGTAGGGCCGCATGGCTTCAAACACCCGCGGATCGCAGGGCGTGGTGGCGTTGTTGTCCAAATAGACCCTCATGCCGTAATTCCGTGACTTCTATGCCGAAGTTGCGGTGTTCCCGGGAACCGAACGTTCGACGATATCCGCCAAGGTGACTTCACGAAAAACCCGATCCAGCTTCTCCTGCACTACCTGGGCTGGGCCGCGAATAGGGCACCACGGAGAACGTTCGCAGGAGCCGCGTCTGCTGCCGTCCGGTGTCTCACTGCAGCGCGTCACCCGAACCGGTCCCTCAATCGCCTTAACAATCTCTGCGAGGGTGATGGACTCCACCGGGCGCGCCAGCGAATACCCGCCTCGCGGGCCGCGGACGCTACGGACCAAACCTTCGCGTTGCAGCGTCTTCAGGATGTTCATCAACACCGATGGCGGGATGCTGTATTGCGCCGCAACCTCTCGGGCACT
>JAUWNF010000589.1 GCA_030612785.1 Phycisphaerales bacterium | reverse complement strand
GCGTGGAGGCATGCCCGCGCGAAGCCGACGGGGCGCTCACCTGGGGCCCCCCGCAAGCCCTCGGCCGCTCCTGGCCGCAAGCGGCTGCGATCGCGATTCTGCTGCTGTGTCTGACCGGTGCGGTGGCGGCCGTTTACGCCTTCCCCATGCCGTCTTTCCGCAACGTGACCCAGGGGCGGGGCGAGGCTCCCGCCGAGACGGCGGTCGTGGAGCTGCGCGTCCACGACCTGGCTTGTCGGGGAAGAGCGGCCTTGTTCGTCTACTTCCTGGAGCGCGACGATGAATACGAGGTGCCGGGTTACCTGAAGATCGAGGCCTGGCCCGGTCCCGGCGCCGCCCGCGCCCGGATCATTTACGACCCGACCCAAACCGACGCGGAAGCGATCAAAGAAGCCGCCACCGAAGCGTACTACGACGCAGTCGCCGGCATCTGGCGCCCGTCCCCGTTTGAGATCGAGGGGTATGACCTGCTGGCCGCCTTCGAAGACGAAGTTGAGGACGAGAAGGCGCCTGGGGCGGCGCAGCCGGCGACGGAGTGATGAGCGCTGCCCAGGGTCGGTCCCCCACCCTTGCTCCGCAAAGGATGGGGTACAGACCAAGACCGGGACAACCGTGGCATGGCGTCACCGTGTGTCACGGTTTCGCAGTACCGCCAGGGCGGCGTTCAGGTGTTCGCGGGCTTGGGGGTGCTGCGGATCGATCTGCAGCGCCGCACGATACTGGTCGACGGCTTCGGTGGTCCTTCCTTTGTGAACCAGGGCGACGCCCAGATTGACGCGTGCGTCGGCGAAGGCGGGTTTGATCCGCACCGCCTGGGTGTAATGTTCCATCGCGTCGTCGATTTTCCCCTGTCTGAACAGAACGTTGCCGAGGTTGTAATGGGCTACCGCCATGCCGGAGTTCAGGCGCAGCGTTTCGCTGTAGTGGTGAACCGCCTCGGTGAGTCTGCCCTGCGCGACCAGTGCCTCGGCCAGGTTGAGATGCGTCAGGGGCGACTCCGGGCGAATTCGCAGCGCCGCGCCATAGGGTTCGATGGCTTCATCCACGTCGCCCCGGGCCGCTAGCGCGATCGCGAGGGTGTGGTGGAGCTTGGGATCTTGCGCTTTGACGCGCAGGGCCTTTTTGTAGTGTTGAATGGCCTTATCGATTCTTCCTTGCCGCTTCAACGCCAGAGCGAGGTTAGCACGGGCCCGGACGTGGTCCGGCTTGAGGTTCAAGGCCCGTTCACCGTGTCGAACGGCACTATCGAGTTGGCCGGCTTCGATGAATGCTCCGGCCAGATTGCTATGCGCGCGATAGTTCTTCGGTCGTTTGGCGACGGCGTCGGCCCAGATCGAAAGCACGCTTCGGTAATCCTTGTTCCGCTGAAACGTGCCGTAGCCCAGCAGGGCTGCCAGCGCGATCACAAGACCGCCCGAAATGAGCTGCGGCAGGGGAACGCGCAGCGCCAAGCGGCGGAATGCAGTCTGCAAGACCCGATGGCCACCGATCACGAACAGCGCGACGACGGACGCAAGCGGCAGGTACATCCGGCGCTCGCCCGCAACCTCGGTGATGATCGGAACGATGCTGGACGTGGGCGCGAGGATCAGGAAGAACCATGCGCCGGCGAACCCCAGCGACGGCCTGCGCCACAATGCCCATGCCGTCACTGCCAGCAGCACCACAATGACAAGACCTTGCGGCATACAGGCGGACAACGTTTTGGCCAACTCCCATTCGTACGAGACAACCAGCGGATCGGGCCAGACGCAAAGACGCAGGTACCAGACGAGCACTTCGGACTGGGTCCTCAAATAATCGAGGGCCGAGATTCCAAGCCCAAACCCGACCGAATCGCTTCGCGGCCCGGAAATCATCAACGATATGAGGATGATCCACGTGGCGGCAAGGCCGGCGTACAGACCCGCACGGCGCCGCAACAAGGCTCCGAACGACCCGGAAACGAACGCGCGGTCGTACAACAGCACCATCAGCGGGGCGGAGACCATCACCTCCTTGCTGGCCATGCCCAGGGAACAGGCAACGACCGCCGCGGCGAACCATATCCTTCGGCGCCGGGATGTCCACCCACGGATCGCGCAGTAGAGCGTGAGCAGGTAGAACAGCCCCATGAGCAGTTCGGTGCGCAGGATAACGTAGGTCACACTTTCGCTCTGCAGCGGATGGATCATCCAGATGGCAGCCACTGTGATCGCCAGCCAAGGCGCGGACCGGTCGAAGCGGTCGCGGAATATCGGGCTTTGCAGCGTTCGCCGAACGATGCCGAACAGCAGCAGGGCTGACAGGAGGTGGACCGTCAGATTGAAAACGTGATAGCCTCGGACGTCCAACCCGCCAACGGCGTAGTTGATCGCAAGCGTCAGACTGACAACGGGGCGACCGGCGACGGCTGTCTGCGGCGGTGCCGTTAATGCCCGCGACAGCGGCCAGAGGTGGCGAACGTGCGGATTCTCCGGAATGCTGCTCAAGTCGTCGAAAAAGAACGGCGTCGAGAAGCTGTTTGCATACGCCAACACACCGGCGGCAAGCCCGATAATCAACAGACCCGGCGGAGCGAGCGAACGCATGATGGCGCGTGATTGCATGTGATCCGATCGTACCGTTTTCCGGTCCGCACTTGGCGCGGCTACGTACAGACAGCGCAAAACATGTTTACGCCTCCGACGCGCATGTCAAGAGTGAACGCCGTACCGACCTTTCGACTTGCACCGCGCAGTTCGCCGTCCAAAGTCCGGGCGATGCGCCCTACGGCGCTGTGCCAAAGAG
>JAUWNF010000502.1 GCA_030612785.1 Phycisphaerales bacterium | reverse complement strand
GATGAAGCGTTTCTCTTTGCCGAACCAGCCTGGAACGCAAAGGCGCAGGGCAACCAGGATACCCAAAGCCAGCACGGCCAGGATAATTACCATAAGGACGCGGTTGACACGCTTGCCGCTCGGGTCTTCAGCGCGAGGATTGCGGTTAGTCATGAACCACCACCTGCTCCGTTTTGGCCGGCCGGTTCGCGTTGTTCAGAAAACTGGCGGGACTGCTCCTCCTCTGCGTGCGTGGTTAGCACGTTGATCACGGCCGCGTGGCCTCGTGTCCTGGCAACGTCCAGCGCGGTTTTGCCGTCGTGCCTGGTGATGTCGGCATCCGCCCCGTAACTGAGGAGTAACTCGACCATGGCGGTGGCCCCGGACTTGGCGGCACAGTGCAGGGCGGTCCGCCCCATGTTGTCTTGGGCGTTGACGTCCGCCCCCTTTTCCAGGAGAGTTACGGCTACGTGTTCGGCTCCGGTGAGCATAGCGCTGTGCAGCGGGGTCCAGCCGGTGGTCGTCTGGGCGTTGACGTCCGCGCCGTGATCCAGCAGAAGTGCGGCCTCGTCCTTGCCGTCCCAACCGGTGACGTAGTGCAACGGGGTACCGTTCACGTTGTTCCTGGTGTTCACTTCGGCACCGCCTTCGATCAGCATCTTGAGCACGTCGTACTGTCGGCTGAATGCGGCACGGTTTAACGCGGTGGGGGCTGCGGCGGCCCTGATTTCGGGATCGGCGCCGTGGCTGAGCAGGACCTCGACGACCTGGCTCGCGCCGCGCGCCGCTGCGCGGTGGAGGGGAGTGGCTCCCGCTGCATCCGGTGCGTTGACGTCCAATCCCTCGGCCAGCATCAATTCAGCCATCGTCGGTTGATTGGCTGTGGCAGCGACATGCAGCAGTGTTCCTCCGTCCTTGTCGGTGGCGCCGAGGTCTGCGTCCTCATCGATCAAGAGGTAAACGACGGCGTGGTGGCCCAACTCGGTCGCCCCAAAGATGGGCGTCCACTCCGTCTGACTTCGGGCGTCAATGTCGGCGCCGTGGGCAAGCAGAACCTCCACGACCTGGCTCGCGCCGCGCGCCGCCGCGTGGTGGAGTGGAGTAGCCCCCACCATGTCCGGCGCGTCGACGTCCAGCCCCTCGGCCAGCATCAACTCAGCCATCTCCAATTGATCACCTATGACAGCAACGTGTAGCAGAGTTTTCTGGTACTCGTCGGTGGCGTGTATGTCTGCTCCCTCGCCGATCAAGAGTTGAACGACGGCGTGGTGGCCCAGCGCGGTCGGCCAAAAAATGGGCGTCCATCCCATCGGACCCCTAGCGCTGACGTCGGCGCCGTGAGCGAGCAGGAGACGAACAACGTTCACATGACCAGCGTGGGCGGCGGCATGGATAGGCATCCAGCCCTCCGGGTTGGCCGCATTGACGTTCGCTCCCTGGGCCAGAAGCTGCCTGGCTAGCACCAGGTCCCCTTTCTTCGCCGCGGCGTACAGTGATCCGGGCTGCTCGAGACCCCCGTCCTCGTTCCGCTCCTGGAGGTTGGCGTCTGGCGTCGCCTCCACGGTCTTCCCCTCGGACGTTATCGGCGCTTCATACGGGGGCGTACTCTTCTCGACACAACCGCACAACGCGACGCTTGCGATCAAGGCGGCAATCCTTGCCCATCCGGCGCCAATCATGAACTCCACCCCCACTTGTTTCCCATTCACCCCCGCGATAGCCCGTGCCAGGACACGGACATGAATGTGGCTATGATATCATGGATCGGTAAACGCTGCCAGCAATGATGGTCTATTTTGGTGGGTCCAGGGGACACCGCTCATCGAGGCGTTGCGCCAGGGGCTTGAGCATCGTGGGGGCGGCTTACGCCGAGGCCGGGCGATTCGACGAAGCCACCACCGCCGCTCGTCGGGCGGTGGAGTTGGCAGAAGAGGGCAATGCGGCCGAGTTGGCCGACGAAATTCGGGCCCGCCTCGCATTGTACGAGTCGGGTCAGGCCTACCGCGAGCAACCATAGCAGCACAGCGCAAAGTCGCGGGTCTGTGTGTAGCGGCCCGCCTCTACCCCGGCCGCGACAACGCGTTGGCTACCTTGCGCTGTACTGATACGGATATGAGTTGCTGATTGCCGATTGAAGATCCGGCCCGAGCGGTTTTCGCTCCGCCGCGCGGGCTGAAGCCCGCGGCTCCCTGCTCTCGAATCGGCGACCTTCAACGAGGACTCATATGATAAACGAAGATGCCATGAGCGGCTTCGCCACGCTCGTGGAGTGCCTCGCCGTGGTCCGAGACGAGAATGATGAGGGTCTGCCGGCGCAGACCGCACTCGTCGAGCGTCGCCAGCAGACGCGCGAAGTGCAGATCCACGAAAGCGATCTCCGCATCACACGGGGCGTCGAGGAACTGCTTCGCGGCGGCCACCCGACGCTGATGTCGCTCATGGTCCAGGCGAAGGTGTAGCCGCTCGCCCCGCCGGTGGCCACCGCGGTCAGTTCAATGATGTCGCTGGGGTAGGCCAGTGAGCTGCCCTCGATCCTCACCAGCAGGGGTGAGCGGGACGGAGAATCGAGCCCGTCGACAAGAGTCTCCTCCTCGACCGGCGCCGGGGTGTTACACAAAGGCAACACGTCACACCCCATCACCGACACCAGCAAACCGACCAGGATGACAAGCAACTGTCTCATGTTTAGCTCCTTCGCTTTTTCTACCGCGCCAACGACGAGCGCGCCGGCACCAGGGGTTTCCTAGGGCGCAGTCTCGTGATAGGGCTTGCATTGTTCGTAGAAGGCGAGGCGAAGGCGGATCTGCTTGGCCAACGTGTCCTGCCTCGCCGCTTGGGCTTGGTGCATCGTACGGCGGGCAACGTTAACGGCCTTCTCAAACTGCCCAGCCTCCGCGTAGGAAGCGGCCAGCGTGTCTAAGACCGACGGGCCTAAGACCGAACTGGCCTTCCAGTCGTTAAACGCCTGAGATAGCGGCAGCATAATGCTGACGGCTTCGGCCCCGTCGCGAACCCGCGGTTCGGGGCAAGTCGCCAGAAGCCAAGCCAGGTTGTTGGCCATGGACAGGTTGTCGGGATCCAGTTGGCACCCCTTGCGCATCACGTTGGCCGCTTCGGCGAAATCGCCCCTTTCAGTCAGGAGCTGTCCCAGCCTCGCGTAGGTGGGGGCGAAGTCGGTCGGGACCCGGCTGCCGTAGTCTCTGACCTTGACGATCATTGGCGCTCCCTCAGTCACGTACACGAGACTCGGAACCTGCTACCGCGCGCGGGGTGATGCACCTCGCCATGATGCCGAGCGTGTCGCTCACCTTGGTCATGCAGTCGGACCATTTGTCCGCCAACTGCTCGACGCCCTCGCGCGTAGCACGGA
>JAUWNF010000570.1 GCA_030612785.1 Phycisphaerales bacterium | reverse complement strand
CATGAAGGCGAACTGGACGACCAGGCCATCCTCGCCGGCGCGCCGGGCGCGCCCACCTCGAAGCTGCCCCGGCGTGGTGGCGGCAAGGCGCAGAAGCAGGCCCCGACAGATTGGGGTTGGTGGCTCTTGGTGGGTTGCTCGGCCTTGGTGCTGTTCGCGTGCGGATTCCTCAAGTTCCTCCGCAACTGGCCGAAGGCCCCGAAAACCCGCTCCGCACCATCAGGCGGTGGCGGTGGTGGCGGTGGCTGGGGCGGCGGCGATGGTCCCAATTGGTAATCTTCAATAACCAGAAGGAGACAGGCTCGTGTCAGAACTACATGCCCTTAGACTCAATCCCGCAACTCCAGTGCGGGTCGTCTTCAACAAGGGGCGCAGTGCCATGATGTTCGTGAATCTTGCCGAAGCGCGCGAGCGATTCCCAGACCTCAATCCTTTTGAGGCAGGTTCCCGCTTTGGCTGGGCAATATTGGGAAAGGTAGACGGCCTGCCAGCACTGCGATTTGAGAGTCACGACACATACCGATTGATGGGGCCATAGAGCGGTGGCAGGACTCGATTCGGCTAAAGGGTTGCGTCACGTGCAGTTTCGGTACAGCACGCCTGACTGCAGCCAAACGCCGGAGCTTCCAAGTCGTAGCAGTTGTCGCAATCAAAAACTGCGCAGCGCGCGAACGGTTTGGCGGGATCCGGACGCGGGTGGCATTGCCCTTATCGACCAGCAGTCGCGTTGGCGGCGGCAGGGCGGGGATCGACTCGTGAACGCGGGACCGGTTGGCCGGCGGCCAGCCAGATAAAGGCGACCCGGGGTCGTACGCTGGGTGGCAGAAAGACGCGAACGGCGAGTCGCCCCAGTGGCCGCCCGAACGCTATGCCTGCGAGCCCGCCGAGGAGTTGCGCACCGGCGTGGGCCGCGATGTAGGGCATACCCCATAGGAACAAATGCGGCGCATCGTACTTCCAGAGGACGGCCACGACGACGCCGGCTATGACGGGCATAGCCAGCATGAGTCCGGCATAGGCAGCCCGGTGCCAGTGCGGCATGGCAATCACCGCGAACAGGCCGCATGTGAACGCGATCATAAACGAGCCGAACAGGATCGAAGCGATGAAAAACTCGTACTCAGGATACTCCGTGGTGACCTCCAAGGGGGCCGAGGCGTTGACCCAGCCGCGGATCGTCGTGTTGCCGATCCGTCGAATGCTAGAGCCCTCATGCTCGGTCAACTCGTCCAGATTGGCGTAGCTCACCGCACCTTCCGCCAGGCACAAGTGAGCGAAGACCGCCACTAGAAAGAGGACCCACCCACCCAGCAGGAACAATGTCAGCCGGTCGAGCCAGGGCCGCAATGCCGTCGAGGCGTCGTTGGCCGACTGGAACCGGCCACATTCCGTGCATCGCACCACGGGGATGCCCGTGTGGTTATCACGACACACCGGGAGTGTTCGGAGGTTGTACCCACAATTGCCACAGAAGCGGTCCAGGTCGATGCAGGCGACCGGTGCAGCTCGCGCTTTCGGGTCCCCGGACCGTGCGTCGACGATCTCCTCGGTCGCCACATCCATCATCTGAAGTCCCGGCCAGCTCACGGACGTTCTTGGACGTTATTAGTCGGGATCGATGAAGCACGCGCACCGACCCTTCCCTGGGATTCGCAACACCGGACGGAATATTCTGCGGATGCGTGTCGGCCCGGTCCACGCCTCTCGCGGTAGTCCCACTTCTGAGCGATCAGCTTCCTATGCCACGCCAGGATCGTGTCCGGCGTCACGATCGACGCCACCTGCCGGAGCGCCTTTCGTCCCAGGGCCTTCCCTTTGACCGCCAAGCGTCTCCGTTCATCGTCAGTGAAGCGGATCCGTCTGCCCTTGAGCTTGTTCTTCAGGACCCGATTCTCTTCCTGGAGGTACGCGCTCACGTCGTGCTGCTGCCGATTGATCCAGCCGGCCACAGTCACCAGAAGAAGCTGCCAGGGTTGGAATACGTTCATGGACGTGATTCTACCACGCATCGAGGGCGGGCTGTAAGGTCCAGCGTGGCAAACGGTTGCGCGCGTTTGTATATTTGGACACTACGGGGACAAACGCCCGCCGCAGCGCTCCGACGAGAGAAAATGGGCCGAATTTGGCGTTCAAACACAGGCATTCTCGTCAGAATGGCCGCTTGGTCTTGGAATCGGGCCAAGATTTCGGTACAACGGCGGCCTCGGAGGCAGCAAATGGGAAATCCCAGTAGAATGCTTCTCAAAAGCCCGGCAAATGGGACATTCCGGCTGAAGGGACTGCAGCCATTCGCCTGTATCTGATCAATCCCTGTAATCCGCTCGTAAGCTTGACCCACGTCAAAGAGAGCCGCTGGAACCGCTTTCGCGTTTGGAAGCCGCTCGGCCTGCTGGTCCTGGCCGCTCTGACCCCGCCGGAGTGGGAGATCACGATCTTCGACGAGAACGTCCGCGTACCTGAGTACGGGGCCCTGCCGCGCCCGGACCTGGTGGGCGTTACCGCGTTTACCTCGCAGGCGAACCGCGCTTACGAAGTGGCGGCCGAGTTCCGCAGCCGGGATGTGCCGGTAGTGATGGGGGGCATTCATGCCACCATGCGTCCGGAAGAGGCCATGGCGCGCGTGGATTCGGTGGTAACGGGGGAGGCCGAGCCAATCTGGGCGCAAGTTCTGGCCGACGTCCGCCATGGCTTAAGGCCCATCTATGCCGGCGCGCATGCGAACATGGATGAGATTCCGCCGGCCCGGCATGACCTGCTGACGGGCGATTATGCGCTCGGCGCGATTCAGACCACGCGCGGCTGCCCGCTCAATTGCAGCTTCTGTAGTGTGCCGGCTTTCAACGGACG
>JAUWNF010000545.1 GCA_030612785.1 Phycisphaerales bacterium | reverse complement strand
CCTAAGGGATGGCCGAGGAACTGTCTCCCGCGAGGAGCCGGCAGGTCGCTAAAGGCTGGGTTGGCCACGGGCAAGGTCTCCTTGAATCGGATGAGCGGTTATTCCGCGCCACCGGCGACAGGCTAAAAGCCTGTCCCACATACCTTCCAATCCGGCTGGATTGAAGTGGGAGCATAGCCCAAAGACGCGCTTGAGGCCACCGTGCATCTGCGCTAACTGCGCGAATCGGCGGAGGAGCTACCTGGCGGCTCTCCGGGTGGCGACGGAGGGTTGCGGGAAGGGCGAAGACCGGGTAATCCCTTCAAGCGGCACTTGTGCAAACAACACACGCGGAGGAGACCATGGCAGAAGAGAAGAAGATGTCGTTTGTCGAGCAGATCAGAAGTCTGCCGGCCAACTTCTGGGTCGCTTGCTTCATGGAGATTCTCGAGCGGCTGGCCTTCTTCGGGGTACGGGCGATCGCGCCGCTGTATTTGGTCAAGACGGCCGGCGAGAACGGTCTGGGGCTGAGTTACGCCGACAAAGGCGTGATCTACGCGGTTTGGGCGGTGATCCAGTGTATGGTTCCGATGGTATCGGGTGGATACACGGACCGCTACGGCTACCGCAAGAGCCTGGCCGTCGCCTTTGTGATCAACATCCTTGGCTATCTCTTGATGGCGCGGTCCCTGCCGATCGCCGAATACTTCGCGGCCGGCGGTTGGGAAAACGCCGGCTATTGGGTGTTTATGGCCGCCGCCTGCCTCGTGGGGCTGGGGACGGCGATCTTCAAACCGCCCGTCCAAGGCACCGTCGCCCGGGGCACGAACGAAGAGACCTCGTCGATGGGATGGGGCGTCTTCTATTGGATGGTCAACATCGGCGGCGCCCTGGCACCGATGGGGGCGGCGCTTCTTCGAGTGGAGATTGATTGGCAAAACGTTTTCTATGCGGCCGCCATCGTGACGGCGCTGAACTTCCTGCCCGCGCTCCTGTTGTTCAAGGAACCGCCCAAAGAGCTTCCGCCTGAAGAAGAGGGCGAGGAGAAGGGTATCTTGGGCACGTTCCTTTCCTCCATTTCCACCATCTTTGGTGATCTTCGCCTAGTGGTTTTCATGGGCATCTTCTCTTGTTTCTGGCTGATGTTCATGCAACTCTGGGATCTGCTGCCCAATTTCATCGACGAATGGGTGAATACCTCGGACGTGGCCGGCGTCTTCGGATGGTTCAGCGGCGGCTGGGTCCAGGAGAACGGGCAAGTCAAACCCGAGATGATCATCAACCTCGACTCGATCGCCATCATCCTGCTCGTCATCCCCCTTTCTTGGTTGATCGGACGTATTCACAAAGTGGCGGCCATGATCATCGGGATGGTCATCTCTCTGGTCGGCTTTGTTGGCGCGGGGGCAACCAGCGTGGGGTTCTTCTGTTGCGTAATGGTTTTCGTCTTCTCCATCGGCGAGATGGCGTGTAGCCCGACATTCAACGCCTACGTGGGGCTAATCGCACCGAAGGGCAAGAAGGCCCTGTATATGGGTTATGCTAACATCCCCTTCGCCATCGGGTGGTTTTTCGGCAGCATCATTGGCGGCTTCCTGTATGAGAATCTGTCAAGCAAGTTCAAGCTTGCGCGGCAGTTCCTGATCGACAACCTCGGGATGAGCGCCGAATTCGTCCAGAACGAGGAACTGCTTCCCAATGAGCGGGTCATGGAGACACTGACCCGCGCAATGGAAGCCGGTGAAGGTGTGTCACTGCAAGAGTCGCTCCAGACTAGCCTGGATAAGGTGGACTGGTCCGAGGTTGCGAAACCCGATTTCTCGGAGAAGCTGCTTGCGAACCTCGACGAAGTGCTTCAAGTTGTGGAGCCGGAGAAGATCCAGCAGGCCACGCAGGTTCTCTGGGACCTGCACCATCCATACATGGTGTGGTACTATCTGGGCGGCATCGGCTTGCTTGGCACGCTGGGCATGATGGTGTTCTACCTGTTTATCAAGAAGGAGCAGTCTCCGGTCGCTGAGGACGCTGCTTAAAACCGTAGGGTGCGTCCACGACGCACCATACTACTGTTGGGTGGCCCACCTCTTTAGAGGTGGGGGACGCGAATACGACGGTCGAATTCGTGTCCCCCAAGGCTGAAGCCATGGGCCACCCACTTGATGCAACCCGCAGAATCAAGGTTGCCGATGCACTAGACGCAACGTCCGTCTGTAAACGGAGCCGGTATAATGTCGAATCAATCCATCAACATGGTCGCCCCACCGGAAGTCTATCAGCAGAGGCGGGCGAAGTTGGCGGAATCGCTGACCAGGCCCTTGCTCATCCTGGCCGGTCGAGGCCGGCCGCGAAACTACGTGACTAATCCGCATCCGTTTCGCGCCGGCAGCAACTACCTCTACTTCGGTGGGCCGCCGGTCGAGGCGGCGGCCTGGGTGATCGAGCCCGGCGGCGACGGACAGAAGGGCTGCACGCTATTGCGTCGGCCGGCTGAGTTCGAAGAGGCTGTATGGACCGGTGGATCACCCTCGGACGAGGCGCTGGCCGCCGCTGCCGGTGTTCCCGTCGCCGCGTTGCGCGATCCGGAGGATCTGACGGCGCTGCTGGGTGGCCGACCGGCGGCCGCCGTCTGTCCGCCGTGTATCCTCTCCATCGAGTGGATGAGGTCGCTCAAGATTCCCTCGCCGAATCAGGAGGAACTGCGGGCCATCGTCAAGCTGCGACTCTTCAAGGACAAGCACGAGATGATCGCCCTGCGTCGGGCGGCCAAGATCGCCGTGGACGCGCATACCGCGGCCATGGAAGCGACCAGGCCCGAGCGCGGCGAAGCCCATGTAGCCGCCGCGATTCTGTCGGTCTACACGACTTATCAGTCGGCGCCGTCCTTCACACCGATCGTCACCGCGCGTGGTGAGGTGTTGCACTGCGAGTCGTATCCCCGCACGCTGCGCGAGGGCGACCTGCTCGTGGTGGACTCCGGCGCGGAGGAGCCGGGCGGGTACGCCTCCGACATCACCCGCACCTATCCGGTTAGTGGAGAGTTCACGCCGATCCAGCGTCACATCTATGACACTGTTTTGCGCGCCGAGCGCGAGGCCATCGCCGCTTGCGTACCGGGCAAGAGATTCCGCGACATTCACGATCTGGCTGGGCGCGTGATCT
>JAUWNF010000585.1 GCA_030612785.1 Phycisphaerales bacterium | reverse complement strand
TTCAGTCGATACAACACCGAAGAGGACGTTGACCGCGTCATCGAGGTCTTTCCGGGGATAGTGGCGAACCTGCGCAAGCTCTCACCCTATTGGGACAACAGCAAGAACACGCCCCGCCCCGACGCCGAGGCGCTACTTCAGAGGAACCATCATCACCGAGCCGTATTACGACGTACTGGGGACGATTTGGCGCCTCTCGCCCTTTGAGATCAAAGGATACGATCCGCTCGAAGACGATGAGGACGTCAGCGGCGCGATCCTTGAAGCTTGCAAGATGCTTCAGTGGTACGCCCGTAACCACACCTTGGCTTGCGTGGTGCCGGCCCTGTTCATCGCGGGGGCTACGGGGCGTTGAGTTAAGGAGTGTGCGATGAAGGTCGAAGTTCTCGGACCGGGTTGTTCAAGGTGCGTTGCGCCGGCCGCCGGCGTCCAGGCGGCCCTGACGAAGATGGGGCTGGATGCCGAGGTCACCAAGGTAACAGACATCAACGAGATCACGTTGCGGGGCGTGATGCTGACGTCGGCGCTCGTGGTGGATGGCTGTGTCAAAGCGAGCGGCAGGGTCCCGTCACCAGAGGAAATCCAGGAGATGTTGTCGTGAGCCCGGAGCGGGCTCGGTGAACGGCCGTCGCAGGTGAGGAAGGGGTGGAGGCGTCATGAAAGCCAAGAGCATCACCACGGTTGTGCTGCTTGCCTTCGTCGGAGTGAGCGTGGCCTCGTCCTCATCCCCTTCGTGTGGCTGACCCTCGTGAATCGTCCTACTGCCCTTCCAACCGCTCCTCCCCAGGCTGCTCTGTTCTGACGCCGATGCGGGCCACGACCGCGTGCAACATCGCCTCGGCTGCGGCCATCTCGTCGACGGTGACGTGATCGGCACCAATCTCCACCAGACCAGCCTGCTTGCTGACGACTCTGGTCCTTGTCGCGATGAAAATATTCGGCACTCGCCTTCGCGCCGCAGCGCAAGCACGCAGAGCCGCTTCTTCATCTGGGATGGTTAAAATGAGCGCGTCGGCGTCGGCAATTCCGGCCGACTCGAGTACGTGCACGTTGCCCACATCGCCGAAGATGATCGGTCTACCATGGTGAGATTGCTCTTGAACCGTGGCCGGATTGAGCTCAACGATCGTGAAGGGGATGTCCATTTCGTCAAGTTTGTCGGCAATGCAGCGTCCCATCGGCCCGTAGCCGGCAACGACCACATATTTCGAGTGTTTCGGCCGCGGTTCGTTTTGTTGACGCCCACCCAGAGCAAGCGATGATGCGATCCATGGGGCAGGTCCCAGTCCGGACACGGCTTGCCCGAGTCGGCTTCCAAGGCTCACCATTCCCGGTGTCAGAATGAGCGAGATCACCACGACGGCAATGGCGATTGCCAGTACATCGTCGGTGATGATCCTCTGGTCGTGTGCAGCCCCGAGAAGAATGAGGCTAAACTCACCCGCCTGGGCGAGCGACAAGCCCACCGCGACGGCGATGCCCGCGGTGGCACCCGACGCCCAGCAGACTCCGGAAATCAGCGAGGCTTTGAGCGCCGCCAGAACCGCCACTCCCACAACAATGACCAGCCACCAGTCGATGACCGTTCCCAGGTCAAGCCTCATCCCAAGGGTCGCGAAGAACACGGCAATGAACAGATCACGGAGCGGGCCGATCTGGCCGCTCAATTGGTGCCGGAAGGGCGTTCCCGCGAGAAGGAATCCGGCCAGAAATGCTCCCATCTCGAGGCTGAATCCGATCGTCTGGGTGATGACTGCCGCCCCCAGTGCCGCGGCTACGCCGATGGTCAGCATCACTTCGAGCGAACGTCCCCTGAGCGACGCGCGTAGAAGTCGCGGCAGCACAAGCCTGCCGACGACAACGAGCGCCGCCACGCCGCCAACCCGCGCGCCGGCGTCCGCGAAGAACCACAACCAGCCGTGGGTAACCAGCCCGCCGACTCTGTCTGAAGGCACATCGCTTGCTGCCCCGGACCACGTGGCCAATGCGGGGAGCGATGCGAGCATGCCCAGAACGATTAGATCCTGAATCACCAGGATCGAGAGGGCCAATCGCCCAGTTGTCCGCTGAAGTTCACGCCGATCGGTCAGGATCCGCAACACCACCGCCGTCGATGAAAGAGACAAACCCATGGATACCGCCAGGGCTGCCGGTGGAGACAAGCCAAACCACATCGCCACCGGCCACCCGAGGAGTACCGAAAGGCCGCACGAGCCGAGGCCCGCTACGATCATACGCGGCAGGCCGGGCCTGAGTATGGCGAGGTGCAGTTCGAGACCGATGCCGAACAGGAGCAGGATGATCGCGAGATGTGAGATTACACCGAGACCCTCCGGCGACGGAACCAGTCCCAAGGCGTGGGGGCCAATCACGGCTCCCGTGATCAGGTAGGCGGGGATCACGGCAAGCCGGATGCGTTGCATGACAATTGCGACGACGGCGGCGCTCGCCAGGATCACGAGCAGGTTTGCGATCACGGCGCTTTCGGTGACGGTGGCGGCGGCCAGAGTGCCAGAAGGCATGATCGCGTTGAACCTCCACTCAGTCGAAGAGTTTCTCGCGGGCCGCGTCAGCGATCGCGACGACTGCCGGATGTTTCACTTTCCTCTCCACAGAAATAGCATAAAACCGTTCCTGCACAGAGTCTATGCGGCCGATGACCCGCACGCCATACTGCCGACGTACCTCCTTCTCGATGACGTCGTGCGCGGCAAACAGACCGGCGCCGGCTTGGCCGAAGACCTTGAGCAAGGCTCACCTCGCGAAAGCACTGCTCAAGAGCAGTGGCA
>JAUWNF010000150.1 GCA_030612785.1 Phycisphaerales bacterium | reverse complement strand
TTACGGGCGGTTTACTCCAGTCTTTGCGACCGCGCCTGGCAGCGGCAGAAGACACACCTCCCCCCGGCGCTCCAACAACCTCTCCCACCGCGGCTGTTGCCCACCCCCCTGGCCGGCGAACCGCTCCGCATCGACTGAACTTCGGCCTTTGGCATTCCACCGCCCGCCGCAGGTCAGCAACGGAGCGAAGAGGGGAGTGAAGTAGCACTTGCAAATGGGTTCGTTTGGAAAAACAGCTATCAGCATTCAGCTATCAGCTTTCAGCCAGAGTGGTCGTTAGCTTCCTGGTGACAAGGTGTTGCGCGTTGCTTCTGGCAAATGGGTTCGTTTCGTAAAACGGCTTTCGGCCATCGGCTTTCTGTACTTCGCGTCGCGCCAAGGAGGTGTAGCCTGGGGTCCGCGCACAGCATCCGCGCTTCCGGGGTTGTCCCCTTACAGTACTTGGCACGCGATCGTTTGGTGTTGAGGTTACAGCGATCACGCAATGCAGGCAGAGCGCTTGCCAGCCACCCCTGGCGGGCGCCGGACGCCCTGGGACGGTGCCGCAAGTTCCGCGACGTGCCTTCTGCGGCCGCTAATGACTAATGAAGCTCTGACCCTATTTCTTGCTATTTCTTGCTCTGGCCGAGAAGTAGGGCAGGTGATTCACCTGCCTAAACCATCGGCGGGCAACGAAGCATGCACCGCCGGCCCCGCGCACATCACGAGCCTCGGCAATAGGGTAAAGGCAAGTCGTTGACCTGCCCTACCGGGCTTTGTGATCTGATCGAAGTCACCTTTGTTGACGTTCTTGTTGTTCTTGGGATGGGCGCGAAGCAACACGACTCCCTGAACCCAAGACATAAACCCTTTGCCCCTATCCCAGAAACCGACTTCACCTTGAAGGCGCTCCAGGAACTTCATATAGACAGGCGCTCTTGCGTTCTCGGGTGGCAACGCATCCCACACCGATTTGGGGTTGCCGTTGCTGTCGAATTGAATCAATTGGGTTGCCATTGCGATGACTCCTAAATAGGCGTAAGGGACAGAAGAGACCGAAGCGCCGTCCACCCTTTGGGAGTTAGAACAGAGTATCCCTGATAGTTGGGGTGGTCTTGAAGATTAGACAGAATGCCCCAGACTCGACTATGATACGGACGTTTTCTACAGCGGGGGTAACAAGATGGATTCGAACGAATTCTCCGAAGCAATGGCAGCGGTAACTGGTCAAGCGGGCGGCGTTGCGTCCTTGGCGCTACGTGACGGAAGCAGGGTACGGGGCTTCGTCAAGGGGGTGCAATTCTTCAACAATCAATCCTTCGTTGAAGTGATTGACTTCTCGACGCACCAAGAAAAGGCGATCCCGCTAAGGGAAATCGACGGGATCACACCCGCCCCTTGAACGGTCAGCGTCCCAGGCAGATCGGCAGGAACGTTGCCGTAGGCATGTTGCCTTTGTGAGGGATGGGGTCAGAGCTTCATTAGTCATTAGTGAGCTGTTTCTCTGTTTCCCGCAAGGCTCGAGACAGACGGTCGATTGCGGACGCGATGCGGCGGACGGTTTGGGTGACGTGCTGTCCCCCACCCCGAGGCGGGCTGTGCCCGCCAACGGGATGGGGCACCCGCGCCTCGGACGCGCTGGGACGGTGCCGCAAGTTCCGCGACGTACCTTCGCCGCCCACTAATGACTAATGAAGCTCTGACCCCATCTCCTACCCCATCTCCTACCACCCCATCTCCTACCATCTCCTATGGCGGACGCCTTCGTTGATGCCGTGAAATCGGGTGGCGGGGCAGGTTGGTTGACGGTATCCTTGTGCCTGTTTGGTACTTGCTGAGGCAGACCCATGTCCAAATACAAGTTGGCCGAGGAAATCATTGCGAGAAGTGAGGCAGATACGTGGGACGAAGCAAAGCTCGAATGGGGACTGGCCGAGATTTACAAAGTGGACGATCCTCGCAAGTGCCTGTGTGGGCATTTCCCAATCATCGAAATCTGCGTCTTGAAGAACAAGGAAAACGGGAAGAGGGCGGTTGTGGGCAACTGCTGCGTTAAGAAGTTCATCGGTTTGCCTTCGCACAAAATCTTCGATGCGATCAACCGAGTAAGCGCAGACGAGAGCAGGGCGCTAAATGCCGAGACCATCGATCACGCACATCGAGAAGGCTGGGTCAACGATTGGGAGCGTCAATTCTACTTTGACACGATGCGTAAGCGCAATCTGAGCGCAAAGCAGCTTGCGAAGCGTATTCAAATCAACGGAAAGGTGCTGAAGAAAATGACCAAAGGCGGCAGGGGACGGCAGTGATGGAATTGCAGCGTGTTGGCAAGGGTCGCTGATCCGCTTGGCGGGGTCTGGCATCGTAGAATAGGTCGTGGGGCTCAGGGAGATATGCCGTGAAGCGTGATATGGATGTTGTCCGGGCGCTGCTGATGAAGGTCGAGGAAATCGGCGACGGGGCAATCCTCGACCCAACCGCTGAGTGGGTCGAGGGATGCTCTTGGGAGACGATCATCTATCACGAGGGATGGGGTCAGAGCTTCATTAGTCATTAGTGAGCTGTTTCTCTGTTTCCCGCAGGGTTCGAGACAGGCGGCTGGTTGCGGAGGCGATGCGACGGACGGTTTGGGTGACGTGCCGTCTCCCACCCCGAGGCGGGCGGTGCCCGCCAACGGGATGGGGCACCCGCGCAATTCGTCCGCTCCCTCACGGTCGCGGTTCTGATCTGGCGTGCCCGCCTCGCCGAAAGTGTCACGGACCATGCCACCCACCGGTTCCGCCGGTGGTGGCTGATTGCCCGGGTAGTGCAGCGGTGACAAATCCTTTAAGCTGGCGAAATGACCGCTTCGAGTTCACCCTCCGAGCACCGAGCGAATCGGCGGATGTTCATCGTCATCGCCACGATGGTGGCGGTGTGGCTGGCGATTGTATTGTGCCGCAATCCGATCCGCGCACGCTGGTGGCCGCACCGACTCGCCACGACGGCGAACCCAGAAACTCGCCTGGCCCATTTCCAGCGTTTGGTGGCTTTGGGGCCGACCGGCGCGGACGCCGTGGAAGAGTTGTTAGAGAGCGACGACCCGAGTGTCCGCGGGCTAGGCGTAGCCGTCCTTAACCACACCCGCCCCGCACGGGTCCGGAAGCTGCTTGCGGAAATGGCGACCGATCCGGACCCGGACGTGGCAGCCATGGCGGTCACCGGGTTGGCCCTGCTGGGCGACGCGGCAGTGGTGAACGATCTCGCGCAACTGTTGAAGTCCTCCGAGGCGCGCCTAGCGGTTCTGGCGGTGAGCGGGCTGGGTCGCTTGCCGACCCCCGAGGCCGCGGACCTGCTGATCGAAACGGCGCGGGCGCACAGGCTGGTCGCGGTGCGCGTGCAGGCCATTGAAGAACTGGGACTACTTCGGGTGGAGCGCGCCGCTGACGTCTTGCGCGAGTGCCTTGAAGATGACACCCTATTCCAAGGCCCGACGACCTCGGAACATTCTGCCGCCGCCCTCCTGGGCCGCGCCACCCGCGGATTAACGGCAGAAGCCCCCTCGGCGCGCCCCGTATCGTACTTTGCCAATCGCGCTCTGCGGGCGATCACTGGCGAAGACGTAAGTTCCAATGGCAAGTAGCAGTACAGGGGTTGTCGATTTAGTCTGTAGCGTCGCCCCTTGTGGGCGGCGCACCCTCGTTTCTCGTCACCCACAAGGGGTGACGCTACATTTGAAACCACAACGGACGACTAAATCGACACGCCTTGTACTGGTAGCCACCTGGTAGTGGATCGGTGGGTCAGCAATCCAGAGAAGAACAAGGAAAGCGTTGAGTGTGGTTCAGCCGCCGCGCTTCGCGAGCGCGGCAGTAAGACGCTGGCGAGCGTCGCTATGGTGCGGGTCTAGCCGAAGTATCTCCCGATACTGCTCGATGGCCTCGTCGAGCCGGCCCAGTTGTTCAAGGGCGACCCCTAGATTGTACCGACCACTGAGATGATTAGGACGAATGCGCACGGCTTCGTTGAGGTGGCTGATCGCCTCCGCGTACCGTTTCTGCCACACCAACACCATTCCCAGATTGAGATGTGCCCTGACAAAATCAGGCGCGACGCGCAACGCGGTGCGATAGTGGTCCAGGGCCTGATCGATCTTGCCCAGGTGGGTCAGGGCGTTCCCCATGTTGGTGTGCGCGGAGGCGTCGTCCGGCGACAAGCGCAGGGCCGCAGCCAGGTGCGTAACCGCCTCATCTAACTCCCCGCGTTCCAGCAGGCAGGCCCCCAAGTTGTTGCGTGCCTCGGTGAAGTTGGGAGCGATCCGCGCCGCTTCGCGGTGATGCGCCAGTGCCTCATCCAGCTTCCTTTGCCTGACCAGTGCGTTGCCCAGGTTGGTGTGGGCTTTCGCCGATTCGGAATCGATTTCAAGGGCTTTGGAGTACTGGGCTACGGCCTCGTCGATTCGTCCCTCGTCAAACAGTGCCAACCCGAAGTCCAGATGGGCGCGAGCGTTCAGCGGGCGTTGCCCCACGACGTTGCTCCACATGGCGACCCGACTGTGGTAATCCCGGTTCCGTGCGACAGTGCCAAACCCCAGGTACACCACTACGCCAAGTAGAAGCCCGCCACCCAGCACGCGCCGCACGGCCCGCGACAGGGTTAGCGCATCAAACGCGCCGGCGAGGATTCGCCAACCGCCAACGACGACCAGGACGACCACGGCAGCCAGCGGCAAGTACATGCGATGCTCGAACGCCGGATCCTTCACCGGGACGAAGCTGGAAGTAGGCGAGAGAATTAAAAAGAACCACGCTCCCAGAAAGCCTAACCACGGCCGACGCCGAAACGCCCACAGCGTCCCTAGCAGGAGGATCAACACGACCGTCCCCGGTAGGATGACAGCCTGGACTCCCTCGGCCACCGGCCAGCAGTAATCCAGGCACAAGGGATGCGGCCAGAGCGCCAGCTTGAGATAGTGCAAGATGACGCCAGGCTGCGTAAGTACATACTCCATCGGAGTGATGTCCCTGATGCCGAAACCCACCGTCGCCCGGTGAGCGTCTGGATTGAGCACACCACGCATGACACCGCAAGCAATGAGCACGAACCACGTCGCCGCCAAGCCAAGGTAGAGCACCCAGCGCCGGCGCAGCGTTTCCCGCCACGAGCGCGCCAGAAAAACCCAATCAAACAACCACATCACTACCGGCGCGGTGACCATCACCGGCTTGCTGCCCATCCCCAAGGCACACGCCGCGATCGATGCGGCATACCAGAGTCCGGGGCGCGCCGAGTCCGCCCCACGAATGAGGCAGTAGAGTGTGAGCAGGTAGAACAGCCCCATCATCGACTCGGCGCGCTGGATCAGATAGGTCACACTTTGGGTTTGCAGTGGATGAACCACCCAGATCAGCGCGACACTTGCCGCCAGCCAGGGCGCGCATGGGTCCCACGAACTCCCACATGACGGGTGGCCCATCTCTTCAGAGGTGGGGGACCGATTCGAATGCGGCAATCGCGTCCCCAGGTCTGAAGATCTGGGCCACCCGCGACCCCCCGAACCGCAAGAGCCCTGAAATTGGGGGCGCAGCAGCGTACGGCGGACCACGCCGAACAGCGCCAGACTCGCCAGCAAATGAATGGCGAGGTTAAAGAAATGGTAGCCCCAGACCTCCAGCTCCCCGATTGCATAGTTGACGGCCAGCGATATGGCCACGATCGGGCGCTGATCGCCCAGCAACGCGCCGGGGAGCGGCCAGAGTTGCCGGATGTGCAGCCGGTTCACGATATTGCGCGCGTCATCGAACAGGAACACGCCCGAGAAGCTGTTGAGGTAGACCAGCACCCCGGCGGAGAGCACGATCAGCCAGAGAGTTCGGGTGCCCCACCTCTTTCGGGTGGCCCATCTCTTTAGAGGTGGGGCAGTCGGTTTGTTCGGCGCTTGCCAAGACTGCATGAGCCCTCGATATTACGGCAATCGTCCCGTTGTCGCCAGGAGCATCGAACCGCGTGGCCATCGACGATTGCCCCTATTCGTTCCAGCAACTTGCAGCCGAAATCCTGCCTGCCCATATGGACCGCATGCGCCAAGCTCTCAGTTCTCCGCACAGCATGGTGGAGTTCGGGACCAGAGGTATCGGCGAGAAGACGATCTTGAAAAGGCTAAACCGGCGCTCCGACTTCTCAGGATGCTATGTACTGCTTGAAGCAAAAACCCCGCTTTACGTGGGCATATCGCGCACCATCGTCCAGCGACTCTGTTCACACGTCAAAGGAGCCGATTACTATACCGCAACCCTGGCCTATCGGATGGCGGTCGCCGAGTACCCAAACCGTCAAACTGCCAACCAGGCCATGAAGGACGCTGAGTTCATGCGGCTATTCGCGGAGAAGAAAGAGTACCTCAAGGCCTTGCACGTTGCCTTCATCGAAATGACCGATCCTGTCGAAATGTATCTCTTTGAAGCCTACTGCGCTATGCAGCTTGATACGTCGGTCTGGAATACCTTTCGCACGCATTGAATGCGGGTGGGAGGAAGAGGGAATCCCCGCAGGGGATGGCGGAATGGTACACCCTGGAAGTTTCCAGAAAACGTTCATTCTGAATCCCTGCTTTCCGTCGCCCTTTCAGGGGCTGGACGGTTCTGGGTCCTGGCTACCTCCTGACCAGCGGCTGCGCCGCAGGATTTTTTGAGGCATGACTCCGGTGTCCGATGTTACGGAACCGCGACAGTCAGGGAGCGGCCCCCTTCCGAACCGCATTTGCGGGCCAGGGCCAGATGCACCATCGGCGTACCGTCGACCTGGATATCCCTTGTCGGGTTGCGTCCCCGCAGTGCCCGACTCTGTTTCTCCAGGCGGTCTCAGCTTACCAAACGTTACCAGCGTGGCAACCTCCATCGGACACCGGAGCGATGCCTTGAAAATCCCGGGGGTTTGGGGGCTGATCCCCAAGGAAGCACCCAAGATGCCCCACAGATTCTGCGGAAGATCCATAAATTGTATCCTTCGCCCGTGGGGCAGGTCCGGTCTGCGCATCGGATACGGTGAAGACCTTGACCGAACGTTGCAGGAACCGGGCGATGACAAGCTTGTCCACGTATGACGCAACGAGCATGAGTGAGCCGACCGACGCCGCCACGTTGATCCAGGGCACGTTCGAACGGTGCTGCCAGGCGTTTTGCCGCTACTTCACCGTGCGGAGCGGCGGAGATACGCACCTGGTCGACGACCTGATGCAGGAGTTGTGGCTTCAGGCCAGGCTCAAGGCCGACGATCTCCGCGGGGCTAACCCTGAGCCCTGGCTATGGCGCATCGCCCAGAACCTGTTGCGTGAACACTGGCGAAAACGAGGGGGGGCCTTGGCGGCCCGGGTCAAGGCGGACCCCGCCCTGGCGCGATCGCTGGCGGCTCGGTTTGACGCTGAGGAAATCCCAGCGGAGACGCTGGCGAGCAAGGACGTGCAGGAGCAACTGCTGCTGGCGCTGACCGAACTACCCGCCGAAGCGCAGGAGCTGCTCATCGAGTTCTACTTCGAGGGTCGAGCACACGCCGAGTTGGCAGCCACCCTCAGTATCAGCGAGCGTGCCGGCGAGGGACGGCTGTATCGCGCCCGGGCGGCTTTGGGGGCCACACTCGCT
>JAUWNF010000683.1 GCA_030612785.1 Phycisphaerales bacterium | reverse complement strand
TAATCTCCTCGGGGATGTCGTCCCCCGTCTTGATGTCTCGTTCGTCACGGAAGGTGCTTGCCCCAGTTCCTTCGATCTTCTCGCAGAGCACCCTCGCGATCCATTTATCGGCAGTGGCGTGGCTCACGAAGACGGTGTATTCTCGACCTACGGTTATTGTACCCGCCTGAGTCCGCTTTTTCTTCCGCTTTGCCACAGATTCAATCCGATGGACCCGCGTATCTCCGCCGCTGGTCGGTCGAAAGGTCTCTTGTCAGTGGGACTTCAATCCCCGAACTTGATGCCCTGGGCCAGGGGGAGTTCCTTGGACCAGTTGATCGTATTCGTCTGGCGGCGCATGTAGGCCTTCCAGGCGTCGGAGCCGGACTCGCGCCCGCCGCCGGTCTCCTTCTCGCCGCCGAACGCGCCCCCAATCTCGGCGCCGCTGGTGCCGATGTTCACATTCGCGATACCGCAGTCGCTGCCCACTGAGGACAGGAACTGCTCGGCCTCCAACAGGTTCGTGGTGAAGATGGCCGAGCTGAGGCCTTGCGGGACGTCGTTGTGATAGGCAATGGCCTCATCAAGGTCCGTTGCCACTCCCTCACGGTCGCGGTTCGGATCGCCGTACGTGATGATGTAGAGGATCGGGGCGAAGGTTTCTTCCTGAACGATCTCGAACTCGTTCTTGACCGCGGCGATGCACGGCGTCACAAAGCAGCCGCCGGGATAGTCCTTTCCTTCAAGCTTCTCACCGCCGCACAGGATTTTGCCGCCCTCCTGCTTGATGCGGTCCATGGCGTTCATCATGTCCTGGACCGCCCCGGTGTCCACCAGCGGCCCCATCAACGTGCCTTCATCGATCGGGTTGCCGATGTGCACCTGCTGGTAGGCTTTAAGCAGCGTATCGACGAGTTGGTCGCGGATCGATTCGTGTACGATGATCCGCCGGGTGGAGGTGCAGCGCTGACCGGCAGTGCCCACGGCGCCGAACAGAATCGCCGGAATCGCCAGCTTGAGGTCCGCGTTAGGGGTCACGATGATGGCGTTGTTGCCGCCGAGTTCCAGAATGGTGCTGCCGAAGCGGGCGGCCACGGTCTCGCCGACCTTCCGCCCCTGTTTGGTGCTGCCGGTGAAGCTGACCATGGCGACGCGCTGGTCCTTGACCAGTCGCTCACCGACCACGCCGCCGCGTCCGACGACCAGGTTGAAGACGCCCGGGCAGTTGTGGCGGTCCATCACCCGGTTGATGATGTGCTGCACGGCGATGCCCGTCAGCGGCGTCTTGCTGGACGGCTTCCACAGCGAAGCATCGCCGCAGATGGCCGCCAACGCCGAGTTCCACGCCCACACCGCCACCGGGAAGTTGAACGCCGAGATGATCCCGATCACGCCCAGCGGATGATACTGTTCGTACATCCGGTGTCCGGGACGCTCGCTGTGCATGCTGTTCCCGTAGAGCATGCGCGACTGGCCGACGGCGAAATCGCAGATGTCGATCATTTCCTGCACCTCGCCCCAGCCCTCCTGGATGATCTTGCCCATTTCCAGGGTGACCAGCTTGCCGAGGGCGTCTTTGTGCTTGCGCAGTTCGTTGCCCATGTCGCGCACCATCTCGCCGCGGATCGGCGCAGGCACCCTCCTCCATTTATCAAATGCCTTGCTGGCCTTGGCCATCACCGCCGCGTAGTCCTGCTCGTTGGCCTGTGCGACCTGGGCCAACGGCTCGCCGGTGGCCGGGTTGTACGAGGTGATGAGTTCACGTCCTTCGGTGGGCAGCCATCCTGGACTTCCCCAGCACGCGCCTGAGTTGACCGGCTTAACCCCTAGTTCTTCGAGTACCGCTTTCATGTACGCTTTCCTTGAAACATGAGCCAAGGTTTCACCTGCTCCCAATGGGCCCACGAGGACTCGAACCTCGGACCTCGTCGTTATCAGCGACGCGCTCTAGCCAACTG
>JAUWNF010000718.1 GCA_030612785.1 Phycisphaerales bacterium | reverse complement strand
TCTGCCGGGTGACAGCGCAGGACCGCGTGCCGGCCGGTGAACAGCCCCCGCCCTTCGAGTTCCACGGACGTCTTGATGGTCTTCTGCCGCGTCAACGTTTCACGATCCGTTCAACAACTTTGAACGAGATGGTCTCTCGCTCCACCGCACCTAGCCCGGCGCACATGCCACCCTCGCCTCTAGTCACCATATCGGCGCGGGCACTCTCATTGCAGCACCTGGCGCCGACCAAAACCCGCGCTACAACACCAGCGCGAGCCTCGGTATACTGGATTCTGCGTCGTCCGCTTGACCGCTCGGCGGCCATTATAACACAAACGTCACCCTTCCACGTACACCCCGGCGTACGTGCAGCACCACGTGCTGGCCGAGCCAACCGCGCATTATCGCCAAATCGCCCAAACTATCAATCGCGCGCAATGCAGCGGGAAACTGGCGCCATCTACACCGCGAAAGTGCCATCCCCGGAGGGCTTGTCGATTTAATCTGTAGCGTCGCCCCTTGTGGGCGGCGCACCCGCGTTTTTCGTCATCTTCAAGGGGTGACGCTACATTGGGAATCGCCACGAACGATTAATTCGACAAGCCCTGGATGCCGGCCCCCCCGGCATCGGAAGGGTTTTGCCCTCCCGGGCGGCTTCAATCCCGCGGGCGTTCGACCTCCGCAATCCGCAGAGGCTTGTGGGCCGCCACCCCGGGCAACTTCTCAAGCGGCGGCGCCATGCCGAGTCGCAGGCCGGTTGCGCCGCCCTCCTTTTCGTACTTCTCGTTCAGGCGAGCGAGCACGGCCTGAGTCAGTTCGATGCGGTCATCGAAGTAGATGATCTTCTGGAGTAGAATCTGCTGGCGCAAAGCGACCGAGTCCGGAGCGTCGTCGGTCAGCTTATCGTATGTCAGCACCATGTCGATGTTAGACTCTGTGGCGATCTCGGCGACGGCGTTGCGCACGTTCGTGTAGATCTGCATAAGCCAACGTTTGTGATCGTCCTTCAGCCTCTTCTCCTGAAGCGCAGCCCAGACCTCGAACTCGACCTGCATACGGGTGATTTCCTCCTCGATCTGGGCAAACTCTTTGGACTCCGGCTTGCGGGCGAGCAGGTCCTTGCGCTTCGCCTCGACGGCGGCCCGTTTGCTTTCCGCTTCCGCGGCGGCGGCCTGACGCCGCCTGTCGAACAGATCCTCCAAGGCCTGAGTCATCCCGTAATTCTCAAAGATGAAGGTCAGATCCACCACCGCGATGTTCACGTTCTTCTCGTCGGCGGGCGCCGACCCCGGCAATGCCAATACCACGCACAGCACACCAAGCACCCACTTGGGATTCATCGCACATCCTTTCCACATGTTAGAGTTAGTTCAAAGTTCAAAGTCTGGGGTGTGTCTGGACCTTGCACCTTGAACTTTGGACTTTGAACTAGAACACCGCCCCGATGAAGAAGCTGAACACCTGCTCCTCGTCCTCGCCTTGCGACGCGACCGGAACCGCCAGGTTAAACTCCAGCGGGATCGGACCGAGGAACTGGACCACCAAGCGAATACCCGCGCCCACGGTCATCCGCCAGGCATCGACTCCGTAATCCTCGCCTACCGTGCCCATGTCGCTGAACACGACGCCGCGCAGGGTCTCGCCGTACAACGGGAACGAGTACTCGGCCCCGAGCAGCACCAGTAGATCGCCGCCGATCGCATCGTCCCGAATGCCGTCGCGCGGACTC
>JAUWNF010000153.1 GCA_030612785.1 Phycisphaerales bacterium | reverse complement strand
TTCAGTGCCATCTTGAGGGGTGTCAACCGGAACCCGGCCAAGTCGCTGACCATCGCGCTGGTCCGGGGTGACACGAGCTATCAGTTGCCGATCCTGAAAACGAACCATCGGTTCCTGATCCTGCCGCCGGTCAACGCCCAGAAAACCCAGAATCCCGAGATTTACCCGCCAAACTGCCATGTGCTGAACACGCCGGTGGTGTTCCAGCCCGACATGCGGATCGATCTCATCGTGTCCTTCGGGCGCACCATCGACTGGCAGCCGCTGGCCCAGTTCGCTCAGCGAAGCAACTGCCCGATGGTCTGCGTGGAGCGGGAACCGCCCCCTACGCAAATCACCGAGCGGCAACTGGCTGCGCTCCGGGCCATGGGCGGGGACCGCAACGTATTCGGCTCACACACCGCGGCAAGGGCGTGGGGATTCGACGGCGACCGGGACGACGTGACCGTGATCTACGCCCCGGTGGACACGGACCTGTTCCGTGGCTGGGGGGGCGGTGACGGCAAAGTCCTGACCGTGGTGGACGGGTACACCCACCGACCCGAGGCAGGCTTCGACGTGTGGCGCGAAGTCACTCGGGGACTTCCGGTGAATCCGGTCGGCGACAGTCCGGGCTTTTCGGAGGCGGCCAAGAGCGGGGAACAACTCGCGGCGTCCTGCCGCAGCGCCTCCGTGTTCCTCAACACCGAGCAGTGCAGGACAACGCCGGTGGCCCTGATGCGGGCGATGGCGGTGGGATGCCCGATCGTCTCACACAGATCGCCGATCGTCGAGGAACTCATCGACAGCGGCGTCAACGGATACGTCGCCGCCGAACCGGCCGAGATGCGCAGGCACCTTGAAGAGTTGCTCGCGGACCAGGACCAGGCTCGTGCCCTGGGCCAAGCTGCGAGGCGGTCGGCCGTGAGGCTCTTCAGCGAGCAGAGCTTCGCCGCGAAGTGGACGGAAGTGTTCAGGGACACGGTCGATCGTCCGGCGTGTACGTGGATGGAGAGGTATGCCGAGTCTTTGGCCAAGTGAGGGAAAACAGATGACCAAGCTGAACTTGGGGTGCGGTAACGACGTTCGCCCCGACTATCTCAACCTTGACGTGATCCCGGCGAAGCAGCCGTTGCCGCCGGAGGTGTTCCGCCAGGGCGACGTGGGCCAACTCGATTGGGTCTGCCAGGATGGCTCGGTCGAGGAAATCCTGGCCCTGAACGTGCTTCAGTGTTTCCCGACGCCGGTTGTGGAGCAGGTCCTGGCCAATTGGCTGAGGAAGCTTCGGCCCGGCGGCGTCATTAAGATCGCGTTCACCGATTTTTACACGATCGGCAATCTCCTGGCCAACGACACGCTCCCTCGGGAACAAGCCATCACGTTGCTCTTCGGGCCGCAGGACTCCCTAGCCAACGTCTTCAAGACGGGCCTGGACCTCAAGTGGATGACCAAACGCCTCACGTCTGGTGGCTTGGTCATCGAAACCAAGACCCACGAAGGGGCGATCGCGTACGTCGAGGCCCGCAAGATGGAGGACGGCCATGTGGGCCACGCCGTGTGAACATTGCATCTTCCACCGCTCCGGCACCACAGAGTGTCAGGTGGGGCAGCACTGCGTCGCCACGGGCGGCAGGACTGAAGCTGCCGGCTTCTGTCGGCTCTTCCGCACCGACCAGTGGGCCAGGAAGCACGTCGACCAGGCGGACGACTACGAAGCGTTGGCCCGACAGGAGGCGGCCTTCAAGTACGCCGCCGTGGTGCTGTTCGATGAGCAGCGGCACTCGGCCGAGCACCTGGAGCGGACGATCACCGGGCTCGAACGAGAACCCGCGTATGACCAGGTGATCATCGTCGATATGACCGGCCTCAATGGATCGAATGGTGTTGCTCGCGCTTATCAGAAGGCGCGCGCTTGGCACGCTCCCGTCCACGTCGAGCGGATCGTCGAGCGGGTCACCGATCACCACACGGCCGTGCAGTTCGCCGCGAAGCTGATCAAAGAGCCGTACTTCCTGGTGGTCGAAGCCGGCCAGACGCTCGAAGCTCTGCCCGAATTTGCCGCTCACATCCGAGACGTGGACTCCAGGGTGGTCTACTGGTGCTTTCCCATTCTCCGTGGGCGAACTCAGGTGGCCGAACCGTTTCACGGTGGCGGCGTCTACATCACCCAGGCGTTCAAGCAACTCGGCGGGAACAGGAAGAACCCGTTCTTCCTCAAACTGCGGACCATCGAGGAACAGCTTGGCATCCTGCTGACCTGGACCTTTGACAGATGTGTGGTGCGGCATGGACTTTGAAAACGTCACGGTCGTAGCGCTCGCGCACAACGGCGAGAGGTGCATACGTCGCACGGTGGACTCCCTCGTCGCCCAGACGCGACCGCCCGAACGCATTGTCGTGGCTGACATGGGCAGTTCCGACAACACCTATCCGGTGCTGTGCGACATGCTCGGTCTTGAGCCCATCGAGCACGAGGGTAAACGCGCGTTGCCGCCGAAGGGCGAGGGGGCGTACCAGGGACTACCGGTGACCACGTTGAGGATGCCGCCGCAGGCCACACCCGGTCAGTGTCTCCGCGCCGCGATGGAGGTCGCCTGGGCCGAGACGACCATCTTCGGGTTCGTGTCCGCCGGTGCGGTCTATCACCCGAATAAAATCGAGAAGTCCATCGCAGTCCTCCAGGCGAACCCAATCGTGGTCGCCGTCGTCTCGGACTTCACGATCGAGCGTGAGGGCGGCCGGGAACACCGGGAGTACGGCAGGCCGTTCGATTGGTTTCAACTGCTCGGCGGGCCGATGCACGACTCGAACTGCCTGGTCCGCAAGGCGGCGATGGAACAGTCGCGTGCTACGTTCAACCCGCAACTGCACCACGCCGTCTTCTACGAATTGTTCCTCCGGTTGGCCAGGGTGGGGATCATCTACCACCTGCCCGAATCGCTCCACGTCCGCCCCGAGAAGAAGGTCGAGGACACCGAAGCGGTTAGACGAGAGGTCATCCGCGTACGGGACGCGGTGGTGAAGGGGATGGCGTAGTGGCCGGGAAGAACGCCAAGGCGAAGGCACAGCGTCAGAGGCGACAGGAGGCGGCGCGCAGAAAGCACGACGCCCAGGACGTCCTTGCCGGCGTCGGCCTCGACCTGAACAACGACCTGGTTGGGGTCGGTGTTGTGTTCGAGCATCTCGGCCCGTCACAGGCTGCTGTCTTCGGCGTCAACGCCATCAACGAGCTGTGCCGGAACGTCGTCGGGGTGGACGTTGCCCTGTTCGTCGAACAGCAGATGAGGCCCTCGGTGGTGCCGTCCTGTCCGGTGTTTGGTGTCGAGCAGATGGTTTCGTGGAAGAAGCCGCTGATCGTCACCAGCACGGCCACTTGTCTGGCGGCGCTGGAGACCAGGGCTCCGGTTGTCGTCCACTACGTCCTCTACCCCGACTTCGCAGATTGTACTGACCTCCCGATGGAAGAGATTCCGCGCGCGTTCCGCGATCCGAGGGTACGGGTCTTCGTCAGAGCGAAGGACTACGTGGCGTTGTTACGCGACGAGTTCGGCATCGAAGCGCACTTTGTCCCGGACTTCCAGATCGCGGAGATGTTGAAAGTTGTCTTGCCCGAACTGCGGAGGTGAAGCGTGTCCAAGTCGGCACCGTCCCGGATGAAAAAAGATGATCTCGTGGCCGAGCTTCTCGAATATGGCTACACCCACGACGACTTAATGAAGGCTAAACGCCGCCGGCTGGCCCAACTGGTCGCCGAGAACCGAAAGGGGCACGCCGCGGCGGAGGCGATGACGACGGCCACGGCGCGCGAGGAGCCTGACGACACGCCCCCCCCCGCCAAGGGCGAGTCGTACACGGCGCGCGCGCCGGCCGCGGACGGCAGCGCCGGCGACGGGCCGGAGCCGCCGGAGATGACCGCGCCGAATTGGGCGCAGTACGTGCTCGGGCAGTTCGCCGACGATGAGCTCGACGAGCAGAACCCCAGGGTCGAAGGCCTGCGGCGGGTGGCCGAACTGCTGCTCGGCGAGATCGTCGAGGAGGAATGCGACCTGATCCAGTGTCCCGACCCGGCCAACGGGATGCGGGCCTCGGTCAAGGCCCGGATCACCTTCCTCAAAGAGGGTCTGACCAAGACCTTCACCGGGTTGGCCGACGCCGGCCCCGACAACTGCACAGACGAGTTCGGGCGATTCCCGGTGGCCATGGCCGAGACCAGAGCCAAGGGCCGCGCGTTCCGCGTCGCCCTGCGGCTCCGCCGGGTCGTGGCCGCCGAGGAAGTAGCCGGGATGCCGCTCGACGGGGAAAACCTGGACGAGCAGGCCATCCAGGTCGGCCAGGTCAACATCATCTCCATACTCGCCGAGCGCCAGAAGGTTGCCATCCCGGCGATGCTCAAACATCTGGAGATCGAAAAGGGCGACCTGAGGAAGCTGACGCGGGCCGAAGGGCTGCTCGTGGCCAAGAGTTTGAACGAGATGCGCGAGAGCGGCGAGGTACCGGAGGGTTTGAGGCGCAAGGATTAGACGGATGGCGAAAGAGACAGGCTTCCTCAAATCATACACGATCTACCGGGCGTTGCCGGCGGACGACGGGACGGCGGCGCGCTTCGAGTACGCCCCTGACAAGCAGTGCGTGTTCCTGGAGATGGCTCGCCAGAAGGGGCCGGCCAGCCAGGGCGAACGTGCCACGTTCGACTGGGAAAACAAGGTCACGATCAAACTCGCCCTCGCGGACCTCGGCGAGTTCATCGCCGTGCTGGAGAAGCGCCAGAAGGGTTGCGGTCCGAACCAGGACGGACGGTTCAAGGGACTGTTCCACCAGAGTCGGAGCCGCAGCGTCAGCATCAACTTCGAGGCTTCCGAGAGGGGCGGGTGGCATCTGCGCGTGGGGGACACCAGTGTCGGGGTCAAGAGGGGGGACAACAAGCCCATGTCGCTGTCCCAGGGCATCTCGAACGCCGAGGGCAGCGTGCTGCTGGTGCTACTGCGCCGGGCGGTGGAAGCCATCTTCGCCTGGTGACCGCGAGACGCCGAGGCACCGAGTGACCATACGCCAAAGAACCGCTGTGTCTGTCAAGGGCACGCTGAATCAAGCGGGCGATCCGCTGGTGAATTGCCTCTTGACGCGTCGGCCACTCCATGGTTCAATCGGGCAACTCGGCCCTCGGTACCATTCATGAACCGGTTCCTTGACAACACGGGGTTTCACGCGGTTGGGCGATGCCTTAGCCGTAAGGGAGTCGGAGAGATCGATGTACGAGGATTGCTTCAATTCGCAACGGAGTTGGTTTTCTCAGAACGCCTCGTCATCTCAGGGTTCGAAATCCCGAGCATCAAGGAATGCTCCGAAGCGCTTCGATCTATCCTCGTTGATGACATGGGGCTCGAGCCCGAGGCTATCAATATCGCACCCTATGAAGCCCCAGAGTATGGTAAGGCTTGTGAGGAGGCGGGCAAGACTCTTTTCACGGATCTTCGCTATCTTTCTCGCGAACTATTGTCGCCGCCGCAAGTCCCCCCCGAGGCTCTGAAGCCATACCTGCCTCCAGAGAACCAGACTCTCGCGGAGATGATCTATAACCTCGTCACGAAACAATGGGACCAATCAAAGCTCCAGGAGATTGCAAGAGATTCGCTGAAACCGAATGGAGCGGGGTCGGTTCCATACACACTTCTGAAGTGCCCTGGTATGCTGGAACAGGTGCGCACGATGGCGGGAGATCGCAACTGGTCACCGAAGACCTGTGACAATCTGATTGCCGCTGTCAGATGTCACATCAACGCTGAGCTGGCCAAAGAAAAGAACTGCGCTTATTCGCCTGCTGTTGCTCGCGCAGAGCTTCTTCGAAAGGCGAACCGGACGATGGTCGAATGTCTCGCGATGATCACGGTTGATGCCGCACGAAGCCTACTTCCCAGAATGCAAGAGCTTCCCCATATAGGAGACGCTCTGATCAAGAACGCAAAAGGTGACCCCAAAGGCGTCATCAGCGAAGCGATCACCTTTCGTTCTCGTGCCGCTGAACTCAGGGCATACCTGGCTAAGCGGCTGAGGGCATACCAGCATGGCACCGATGATTGGTGTGACGCCGTCTCTCGGGAAGGAACACGTTTGGCCCGTGCATTGCAGGTGGAGCTCAATCCGGATGAGGGGCCGCGCCTTCGGGATGCGATCCAGTTGCAGTTGCTGCCTCCGTTCTTCAGCATAGATCCTGGTTCTCTTGACAAGTGGGCAGAACACAGACGTGTTCGCAGACATGTTATCGTGCTAGCTGGGATGGCCAAGGCGATTGCCTTCGGGTCGAATAAGCCCCACGCTTTCAAGAAGCTTGTCGACGAGTGCTGTTCAGCGAAGCGACTTGCGTATGATGGAACGCGAGCCGAGTCTGTGCATTCGAGGACCACTCCCGATGCCGTCTCAGGGAAACTCCTGGGGAGTCGATCGAGCGACGTGTATCACTACCGCGAGTGTGCCGTCGCGAGACGGATTGCCAAGAGTCGTCTAGTAGAATACGAATCGCCTCCTTCGGGCAAGCGCCTGCACAAGGGGTGTCCGTCGTGATCGTACAGCTAGCCGCAGAACCTCGCTGGCGACTGTTGTCCGTCCGTCCCGTGCTCATGTCCGCCAATCAGCCCACATTTGCGCCCGTGGCCACCGGTAACGGTCGTTGTTCGCGCGGCTTGAGCCCGGACGCTGCGGTGCAACCCTGAAGAATAGATGCAATTGACCGATCTCGAACATTTCCTATCGCTCTCGACGGATACTCCTCGTAGAACATGTCCAGGCAGTTGCCCACGTAGCCGTCGTGGCTGATGCGGATTGCGCGGGTTGGGAAGTCATCTCGCACTTGGTAGTTGAAAAACACGTTGCTCTCCGCGCGCTGATGCTTGCAGAAAACGACGCCAGATTCATCCACGAACAAGGCGTTCACATCGATTATGCCCCTGTCAACGAGCACTGCCATTAGCGGCCGGGTGGTTCCGAAGTCATTCTTGAAGTAGATGTTCATGCTCGGTGACTGCGCGAACTCAATGATCCTCCCGTCCAGAAGATCAGTCACCCATTGCACCATCGCTTCCACAGACATCCGGAGCGGGTCTTCCGACATGAGCGAGACATACGGTGATATCAGGAGGTTTCGGATGCCCACGCGATGGATCTCGCGAGCGAGCGCTCCAACCGATGAGGTGTTGCCGCTGGTGAGTGTGAAGCTGATGAAGATCTTGTCGGCGAGAGGCGTCCGCACGGCGCGCGCCACACCTGCCATAGTGCGCGCGTAGCTTCCCTGGCCTCGAATATGGTCGTTCGCCGGTTCGTCACCATCGAGGCTCACGTCAACGTAGTTTGGCCCGATGGCCGCCAATTCCGCTACCCTGGCGTCATCCAGTAGCGTGCCGTTGGTCACAAGCCCAAATCGCAAGTCGGGAACGCTGTCGCGCTGATCTCTCAGATACACCAGTAGCGACGACGTCTTTGGCCAATCCAACAAGGGCTCTTTCCCGACGTTGCCAAACGTCCGCGAGCCTTGCTCGATCAGCTCAGCGAATATGTCCTGCCATTCGCGCGCCTCGATACTTC
>JAUWNF010000439.1 GCA_030612785.1 Phycisphaerales bacterium | reverse complement strand
CTACGGTGCCACGACGCCGGACGTAACCAACTCCTTCAACGACGGGCGGTTCTACGGCGTCTTTAGCGGCCACGGCAGCAGCACCTCTTGGGGTGACGGACCCCCGTTCTCGGTGAGCAATGTCAACGCCCTCACCAACGAGAACATGTATGCGATGATCTGCAGCTTCTCCTGTTCGACCGGAGACTATGCCGCTTACGACGAGTGCTTCATGGAGACCTGGGTCCTGGCCCCGAGCAAGGCGGCCGTTACCTCCTGGGGTTCCTCCGTCAGCAGCTACTGGACCGAGGACGACATCCTTGAGAAGCGGCTCTTCGACACCATTTTTGACAACGAGGACGACGTCAAGACGGAGATCGGCCCGGTTTACAATGAGACCAGGGTGCGTTATCTGGCCCACTTCGGTGACACCTCCACTACTCGCCGCTACTTCGAGATGTACAACCTGATGGGCGATCCCGCTCTGCCGCTGCCCAGCGCCTGGTCGGACGCCGGCGAGATCGCTCTGGATCGGGATGAGTACGCCTGCGAATCTACGGCACAGATTCAGGTGACTGACTGCGGCTTGAATCTCGATGACGGGGTCATCGACACAGTGGACGTCACCATCGACTCAGACTCCGAGCCGGCTGGCGAGATCGTCACGTTGTACGAGACCGACTCGGCCTCCGCCCAGTTCGAGGGTTCGATCGTGCTGAGTGAAACCGACGCCGCTGGTGTGTTGTGGGTGACTGAAGGTGACACTGTCACCGCCACCTATATTGACGCCGACGACGGTCAGGGTGGCATAAACGTGGTCGTGACGGATACGGCGATGGTGGATTGCTTGCCGCCGGTTATCTCCAACATTCACACCACCAACATCGAGCCGCGCAGTGCCGTGGTCGCCTTCGATGCTGATGAGCCGGTGCGCGGCACGGTCAACTATGGTTTGTCTTGCGGGCCGTTGCCCTGGTCGGCGACCGGAAGCGGATACTCAACTTCGCCCACCGTCGGGCTTACCGGGCTTCAGGACGATGAGACCTACTACTACACAGTCGAAGCGGAAGATCAGGCCGGCAACTCCGTTACCGACGACAACGGCGGGGCTTGCTACACCTTTACCACTCCCGAGGTGCCGGATTACTTCACCGAGATATTCGAGTCCTCGGACAACGATCTCGATGACATCACCCTGTTCTTCACCCCTGATGCCTCGAACGACTTCTACTTCCCCTGTGCCGAAGCCGCGACCGAATTGCCGACCGACCCGGCCGGCGGGACGACGCTAAGCCTGTCAGATGATTCCGCGGCCACGATCACCCTGAGCGGCGGGAAGAAAGTAGCCTTGTATGGTGCCAGCTACCCAACATTTTTCGTTGGAAGCAACGGCTACCTCACGTTCGTACACGAGGAGACCGGTTATACTGAGTCGTTGGATGCTCACTTTGCCACGCCGCGGGTTTCGGGGTTGTTTGATGATCTGGACCCGGCGCAGGGTGGTGAGGTCAAGTGGGAGCAGTTGGACGATCGGGCGGTGGTGACTTACCTCAACGTGCCGCAGCACAACGTGGGTGACGCCAACACCTTCCAGATCGAGATGTTCTTTGACGGACGGATTCACATTACTTACCTGGCGATCGCGGCCACCGACGGGCTCTGCGGTCTGTCGGCCGGCGAAGGGCTTGATCCGGAGTTCGCCGAGAACGATCTGTCGAACCTCGGAGCGTGCGGGCCTAACTTCGATGTTGAGATCATGCCCGAGGCCCTGACCGTGTGCGCTCCGGACGACGCCGTGTACAACATTATTCTGACTGAGACCAACGGCTTCACCGACCCGGTGACGCTTAATGTCACCGGCAACCCGGCCGGCACGACGGTGGACCTCAGTGAGAACCCGGTGGTCCCGCCGACTACGGTCGTGTTGACCATCTCCAACACCGGCGCGGCCGGCGCGGGCGACTATGTTATCAATGTAGAGGGCACCTCCGGCGAGACGGTGCACGGGGACAGCGCCGCGCTGAATCTCAGCACCGCCCTGCCGGGTAGTGTTACCCTGTTGACCCCGCCTGACGAGGCTATCGAGGTGTCGCGCACGCCGACCCTGTCGTGGACGGCGGCCAGTGACGCGGCGGGGTATGAGGTCGAGATCGCCAACGACGCCGGCTTTACCAACATTGTGTACTTCGCGACCGCGCCGGGCACCAGTCATGACGTGCTTGTGACCCTGGGGACGTTCACCGAATACCACTGGCGCGTGCGGGGGATCAATGGCTGCGGCGACGGTCCTTATGCCGCCCCGTTCAGCTTTACGACCCTCGAGATGCCCGATTACTTCACCGAGTTGTTCGAAACGGACTGTGATCTAAGCGGTCATTCAGTACTCTTTGAGCCTGACGGCACGGGTGATTACTACCATGCCTGTACAGATACGATCACTGAATTGCCGGTCGATCCCGCGGGCGGGACTGCTCTTAGCCTGGGCGATGATGACTATGAGCTGGTCTCTCTTGGCGGATCCGTATCTCTGTATGGAGTGAGCTACTCCTCGATATACGTGGGCAGCAATGGCTACCTGACCTTCACCGGTGCCGACGTGGACGCCAGCGAGTCGTTGACCGATCAGTTCGAGAGGCCTCGGGTTTCGGGTCTGTTCGACGACCTGGCCCCGCACCAGGGCGGCGCGATTCTCTTCGAGGAGTTGGCCGACCGGGCGGTGGTGACGTGGGACGGTGTTCCGCAATACAACGTGGGCGACTCGAATACACTACAGATTGAGCTGTTCTTCGACGGCGACATCCGCTTGAGTTGGCTGAGTTTGGGCGTCTTGGACGGGTTGGCGGGTCTGTCGGAAGGTCTGGGCACGCCTGGTGATTATGAGGAGAGCAACCTGTCATCCTATGAGGCCTGTACTGTGGTTTCGCCTTGCGCGTTGCTGCCTAATCCGGCGGTGTGCCTCGGCGACGCCGACGGTGACGGGACGGTTGGCACGCTGGACACGGGTGCTATTGAGGCCGCCTTCGGCGCGACCGACGAGGAGAGCCTGTGTCGGTTTGACATCGACTGCGACGGGACGATCGGCACGCTGGACGTCGGCGCGACGCAAGCCGCCTTCGGCGTCTGCACGCCCGAAAGCGCCGATCCCTGCTGGATGGAGTAGCGGACAAGCGGCACGGTCCCCCGACACGGTCGATGGGCCGTGGCCGTCGAGCAACGCAGGTAGCTCCTGGCACCCGCATTCCCCGGGTGCCAGGGGCTATTCCTGCCCACTACCGGCGAATGGGCGGTGCGGCACGCTCGGGTATGCCGGTCCAACCCGTCCCATGGTCCGATGATCGGACGCTGGATGCCCCCGTGATCGCAACCAGCCGTGTTGAAGCCCTCTTCCGGGAGCCGTTGGGTGTCATGCCCCGCGCGCATACTTTCGACAGTCGAGTTGGTCTACCGAGGCAGATTCCAAGTAACGGGCCGGCAGGTTCACTTGCGCTCCTTCATCACCAGCCGTCAACCTCCGCGATTGGCGTCCCGGCCCGCCTGATTCCTCACCGAGGGCGAATGGCCTTCTTCCCATCGCAATGTAATCCCATCGCGTGCCAAGCGTAAAGGCGGAGATGACTAAGTTAAAGACCGTACAACGGAGCTTAACCGCCGGTCTTTTCGCGAAACCCCTCAACCGGGAGGCGGGGAGTAAACGGCGGCCACTGTTCGGCGGACGATGCTCATCGCCTTTGCGCAGGTAGGTGCGGTCGTCGGCTCCTTCCGGCAATGCGTCCTCTTTTGTTACCCGTGCACACCAG
>JAUWNF010000632.1 GCA_030612785.1 Phycisphaerales bacterium | reverse complement strand
CGTGATGCTCGCGGGGCGGGTCGGCGGGGCCCTGACGGCGCAGCTCGGCACGATGCGCGTTACCGAACAGATCAGCGCCCTGACGGTTATGGGATCGGACCCCATCCGCCAGTTGGTTGTGCCACGTTTTCTGGCGTGTTTGCTACTGGCCCCGCTGCTGGGGCTTTTCTGTGATCTCTTCGGCTCGTTGGCCGGTTGGTTCGTGGCCGTTCACCTTAAAGGTATTCCCTCCACCCCCTACTGGTTTCACATTGAGAACTCACTGACCTGGTGGGACATCATGGTCGGCCTGGTGAAAAGCGTGGTGTTCGGCGGGGCGATCGGCCTGATCGCCTGCTACAAGGGTTTCCACTGCCGCGCCGGGGCGGAAGGCGTGGGGCGGGCCTGCACGGAGGCCTTTGTCGCCGGCTTCTTGGCGATCCTGATTACCGACTTCTTCATCGGAACGTTCTTCTCCGGTTTGTACAAGGGCATCTTCGGATTCAAGCCGTTGCTGTAGGCGAAGGGTAAGTCACGGATGGCCATCGCGCGCTTAGCCAGGCAGGACGCGGCACCGGTCGTCGAGCTGCGCGGCGTGCATAAGCGGTTCGGCCAACTCCTGGTGCTTCGGGGCATCGACCTGGCGCTCGAATCCGGAAAGACCACGGTGATCATCGGCGAGTCCGGCTCGGGCAAGAGCGTTATCCTCAAGCACATTGTCCGGCTGCTCAAGCCCGACCGCGGGGAGGTGTACCACCGCGGGCAACGGATCGACCACCTGCCGGAGCGCAAGCTGGCCAAGCTGAGATCGGGCTTCGGTTTTCTATTCCAACTCAACGCGCTTTTCGATTCCTTGACGGTGGGACAGAACGTCTCTTTCCCGCTGATCGAGCACCTGCGGATGAAGCGCAAAAAAGCGGCAGAGGTCGCCGAAGAGAAGCTGACTATGGTCGGCCTGCCCGGGATCCAAGGCAAGTGGCCGGCCGAGTTGTCGGGCGGTCAGAAGAAGCGCGTGGCCCTTGCCCGATCCATCGCCGTGAACCCGCAGGTGATCCTGTACGACGAACCGACGACGGGGCTCGATCCGCCCCGCGCCGACGTGATTAACGAGTTGATCCGCAAGCTGCAGCGCGAACTCGGCGTCACCAGCGTCGTCGTGACGCACGACATGGCCAGCGCCCGCAAGGTGGCCGACCGTATTCTCATGCTGTACGGAGGTCAGTTCATTTACGACGGCACGTCTGAGTCAATCATGCACGCCGTTGACCCGCGGGTGCGCCGTTTTGTCGAGGGACTCGCCGCGGAGGACGACCTCGCCAGTCTAAGCGCAGGAGGTGGACGATGAAAGAACCCATGCGAAACGCCCTCATCGGCCTGTTCGTGGTCGGAGCGCGCTGCGTTTTCGGCGGGCTGATGGTCATGTTCGGCGAAGCGCCGAGCTGGCTGTTCACCAATGACTGGGAGCTGGTCATCACCGGTCCACAGGAGATTCGTGGTATCGGAGACGGTACGCCGGTCTACCTTAACGGTCTGGAGATCGGGCGGGTCGATCGGCTCGAGTTCCGTGATCCCGAGCAGCCGGGGTTCGGCGTCAACGTAATCGCCAACATCAAGAACGCCTACGCCGTACCCAGCGGCGCGGTGGCCAAGATGTATGGGGCGACCCTGGGCTTCGGCGCCGGACAGATTCACATCGTGGTGGCACCCTCGCGAGACGTTCAACTGCTCCGCAAGGACAACGCCTACATTCGCGGGGAGATGTCCAGCCTCTTTGGGGAGATTATCACCGATGAATTGACCCAGTCCGTCCAAAGGGCCGTCGATAACATCGGGGCTTTCGCTGGGGAGGGGGTGCCGGTCGCGCGGAACCTGGCCGACCTTCTGGAACGCCGGAGCATCGCGGACGTCAAGGGGCGCAGTGAGATGTCCAACGTCTCCACGGTCGTCGAGCGCCTTGACCGGTTTATCGCCAACCTCAACGTCGTCCTGGGCGACGTCAACATGCAGGAGGACGTGAAGGCAATCGCCAGCGGCCTAAAAGAGTCCGCCGAAGAGGCCAAGGAACTGGTCGAACTCTGGAAGGAAGAGACCAAGGGCGTGGTGAACAACCTCAACCGGGGCATCGATCGAACGGACGACAATCTTAACGAGGCACTGACCAAGCTCGTCGGCGTGGTCGAAAACCTCGACACGTCCACCAAGGAATTGACCGACATCCTCACGGGTATTTCGTCGGGAGAGGGAACCGCCGGCCTGTTAGTGCGCGACGACCGACTCTATGAGGCCGGCGTCCTCGCCCTGCGGCGGCTGGCGGATACGATTGCCTCCATCCACCGCATCACCGGCAAGATCGAGCAGGACGGGTACATCACCATCGCCCAGGAGACAGCGGTGGGCACGTTCACCAAGGACTT
>JAUWNF010000138.1 GCA_030612785.1 Phycisphaerales bacterium | reverse complement strand
ATCCCGCATGCCCCGACACTGGGGATACCGGGTGCATCCGTAGAACGGCGATCCGGCCCGCGGGCCCTTGCGGGCCGTGCGGACAACCATTGGTGAACCACAGTCAGGGCATTTAGGTGGCTGACTCACCGGTGCAGGCGGGGCCGTAGTTTCCGAGCCGGACTCGGCGACTGCTCCCCGCCGCTGATGACTCGCCTTCGATTCGGCGTTGCCGGATGCCATCCGTTGCCACACCGCCGGGCCGTCGACCAGTGCAAGTGGTTTTCCCTCGGCGAAGTCCCGTGCATCACGAGTGAAACGGCCGCACGTAACCACGATTCCCCGTGCGGCCTTCTCCGCCGCCATGACCCCGTACAGCTCACGCCCGAGCTTGACGCCGACCTTCGAGGTCCGCCAGTGTTTGCACTGGACCAGCGTCGTTTCCCCTGCCTTGCGGAGGACCAGATCGACGCCGCCGTCCGCTCCGCCACCGCCGTGCTCCTCGACGACGTACCCCTGCCGGTAGTAGGCTTCGCCCACAAGCTGCTCGAATTCCCGCCAACTGAGCGATCTCAGGCTCTTGGGGCCGGAACGGCTATCAAACAGCCTTCTCCTGGAGCGCTTTTTAGACTCGGCAACCCCCCAGATTACCAGCACCAGGAGCCCGACGATCGGTGCACCCATGCGCGATACGGGAGCCAGCGCAGTGCCGAAGGCCTCGCTACCCAGGCTGAGCATCCGTGGTACGGCGAACCACAGGAACAGAAACAAGGCAACAGCGAGCAAGGGACCGGCCCACGACGGCGCGTACCGGAGGGTTTCTTCGAGAGCCTCCGCCATTCTGTCCGCGTCGCTTTTCCGGCGTCTTGCTGCCATCGATTGGTGAGCCTCTACTGCACGGGAGTCTGGCGCACCACTATAGTGTAATCCGATCCAGCCGAAACGTCCGCAACTCCCCCGCTTTGCTGCAGCGCGCCCGGATGTACGTGTACCTGCCCGCGGGGAAGCACGCAACCGGACGAATGGTGCGGTTCGACGCCTGGCCGTCACCGTTCACGTAGCCGATCGGAATCTCCCGGCCGTTGGTCAGGGCGTCGTACAGGATAGCGGGGAGGCCCCGCCGCGGATCGTCCGGCCAGGCCGGTGTCCACGTGTGCAGGGCCTGAAGCTCGGACAGGTGGACACGGTCCCAGCCTCCCAACTCCGCCACCACGTGATTGAAAACGGCGCGCGACAGTCGGGCATCGGCGAACGCCCGATGTCTTCCCTGCCCGTCGATCCCGAGGTAATCGACGACGGTGCCGAGCTGGTAGTTCGGCAAGTCCCAGATGACCCCGGCCAGCTGGCAGGTGTCCAGGCAGCCGAGAGGCTGGGCCACCATGCCCGCGGTGGCGATTTCCATCGCCATGAAACCCGCGTCAAACCTAATGTTGTGGCCGACGAGCCAGCCATTCCGTAACGCGTTACAGACTTCGTCGGCGGCGGAACCGAACGTCGGGCATTCGGCAACATCCTCATCTCGAATACCGTGTATCGCTTGCGCATCCCCAGGGATCGGCCTCTCAGGGTTGACCAGTCGTGAGAGCGATTCGAGTTCCTGAGCGCCACGGCAGACGGTCATGCCGATCTCGACGATCCGGTCACCCATGGCCGGGGACAGGCCGGTGGTCTCCACGTCGAGGAACACCAGCTTGGCATCGTTCAGGGTCATGAGTTATCTGCTGGGCGATTCACACCGTTCATCAGCCAGTATAATCCGCCGCTCCGACAAACCGGGTCGGCCCCCCGGCAGAAACGCTGTCGCACACGCCGGAGTTCTCGGTATCATCTGTGGCTACACGGACTTACACAAACTCGGAGGACCGACCATGGCGCGCGGTGAGCAGATCCTGCGGCACTGGAACATGTTGAGAACGCTCCAGACCCGAGGTGAGGGTATTCCCCTACGACAGCTGGCGGAGGAATTCGACGTCACCGAGCGCACCGTCCAGCGGGACTTCGAGATCCTCCAGGAGTCGGGTTTCCCGATCGAGCACGAGGAGGACGATTACGGCAAGCGGTTCTGGCGGATGCCGCATGACTTTTTCCGGACCGGTACTTTGGTGCTGGGGCTCACCGAGGCGGTCTCTCTGCATCTGGCCCATCGGCTGTTCACCCCCCTGGCGGGCACCCACTTCGAGGAGGGTATGCAGTCCATTCTGGACAAGGTCCGCAGTCTCATCCCCCGGAACGCACTCGAATACTTCGCCGACCTCGATGAGATCCTCTATGTCCGGCGGACCGGGGTGACGGATTACTCCGCTCATACCGATACCATCCGCGAATTAACGGACGCTACGCGTGCCGAGCGAACCTTGGAGGTCTCCTACCGCGCGCTGTGGAGCCGGAAGGCGTACACCACGCGCTTCGACCCGTACGGCTTGGTGCTCTACGACGGGGACCTGTTCCTGATCGGCAGGTCGCACCGGGCCGACGACATCCGTCTGTTCAAGGTCTCCCGAATTGACGCCGCTTTGGTAACTGAGGAAGGCTTTAAGCGTCCTGACGACTTCTGTCTGGAGGGCCAGTTTCGCAGCAGCTTTGGTATTGTTCAGTCAGCGGGCGAGCCCGTTGACATCGAGGTGAAGCTCACCGGAGCCGCCGCGGGTCTGGTCGAGGAGCGGGTTTGGCACGAGAGCCAGAAGCTGGCATGGCTTGACGCGGAAGCCACCCTGTTCGACGAGGCCCCGGATGAGCCCGAGGCCCTGATCGCCACGTTCAGGTTGGCGAATCTCGTTGAGTTCAAGCGGTGGATCAAGGGATTCGGCGACCAGGCCGAGGTGCTCAGACCGGATTGGCTGCGGAGCGAGATGCGCGCCGAACTGCTCGCGGCTGCTGGGCGGTACGACGGGTAAGACGCCGGGACTGCCGCCACTCGACACACCCTAACATCCAAAATCTCGAAAGTTCTTTCGGACAGCTTGGAGGACAGAGTCGCCGGCCTCGTGTCCCCCCTTCCCACTTCATATCGTGGGTCCGACCTCATCTGTCGTACTCCATCACCTGTTAGGGCCGACACGATCTGACAGGCCGATGTCGTATGATCCCGGTGGAAAGGCCATCGTCGAGCAGGGTCGTCCCGGGAAGACCATTGAGGTGTACGACGCCAACATAATGGAGAAGATGAAGGCTGCGAATCTGCTGGCACCGGCCCCGAGGGCAGTCCGCACGTTGTGATGGGGGACGTTCTGAAGTATGAACCCAAAGGGAAGCTCTAATGTACCTTGCCCACAGTGAGACAAGAAGCGGTGGACCACCAGAGGCGCTCAAGGAGCACCTGGCCTGCGTTGCCGCTCGGGCAGCGGAATACGCGGCTTTCTTCGGTGCCGCGCGGGAAGCTGAGACGGCGGGGGTGCTTCACGACCTGGGCAAATACAGTGAACTCTTCCTCCGCCGCCTGCGGAACGAGGTGAGCGGCTTGGCTCCCTGGTCCTTGGGGGCGTACGCGGGGCTCGCGTGTTACGAATGGAAGGCCTTGGCCGGGGCGATCGCCATACAAGGTCACCACACGGGTCTGCAAGTCGGATCCCCTTCCGCCCTCAAACAGTCGCTCAACCTGGAGCGGCTGAAGAAGAACCACCCGTGCGGTCTGCGGCTTACAGAGCAAGACCACAATACCCTCCTGCAGAGACTACAGGACGATGGTTTGAGCTTGCCGTCTGAACCGGCTGAATCCATCTATGACCCGGCATCTCCCTCTGTCGCTGGTATGTTGGATGTGCGTATGTTGTTCTCTGCCCTGGTTGACGCAGATTACATCGAGACGGAGGCCCATTTTCAAGGCGAAGCCGATGGTACTAAGTGCTACCGCGTGGCGGGACCACCACTTGAACCTGAGCAGGCGCTGGGTCTACTCCGTGATTATTTGGACAACCTGCGGCGGTCTTCGAGGTCCGCGGAACGTGTGAATCGTCTCCGGGACGACGTCCTCAAGGCCTGTCTGGGGGCCGCCCAACGTCCTCTCGGCTTGTTCACTCTGACCGCCCCCACTGGATCCGGCAAAACACTGGCCATGCTCGCCTTCGCCCTCCAGCACGCCGTTGAACACAAGCTACGTCGCATCGTCATGGTTATCCCGTATCTGACGATCATCGAACAGACCGCTCGTATCTACAGGCAAATCTTCGAACCGCACTTCGGGCACAACTACGTTCTCGAACACCACAGTCTAACCGGGGCGCATGAACGCGGTGGCGGTGGAGCGAGCGAGCAAGACAACGAGGATTCCGCCCGCCGCACTGCGGAACTCCTGGCCGAGAATTGGGACGCCCCCTTGGTGATTACTACCAGCGTTCAGTGTCTGGAGTCGCTTTTCTCCAATCGACCTTCGGCTTGCCGGAAGCTTCACCGGCTTGCCGGAAGTGTGATCCTCTTTGATGAAGTTCAAACGTTGCCGCCGCGGTTGGCTCTTCCGACGCTAGCGATACTCTCGCGGCTGACTGAGCGATACGGTGCCAGCGTGATGTTTTCAACCGCAACCCAACCCGCCTTCGCCCACTTGCACACAAAGGTGCGTGAGTATGGCGGACCCGGCTGGCAACCGCAGGAGATTGTACCCAACCACTGGGAGGTCTTTGACCGTTCACGGCGAACCCGGATTGATTGGAACACCAAGAAGACCCGGGCGTGGGAAGACTTGGCTGGCGAACTCGGCAGCGGCGACAACGAACGGGTGCTCTGCATCGTCAATCTCAAGAGGCACGCCGTACGGCTTGTTGAACTCTTGCGAGAATCCAACACACCGGGCATCTTCCACCTCTCGACCAACATGTGTCCCGCCCATCGGGAGCAGGTCCTCCGGGCGGTAGGCGCCCGCCTGGGCTCCACACCACCGCAGCCGTGCCGCCTAATCTCGACCCAATGTGTCGAGGCAGGTGTCGATCTGGATTTCCCCGCTGTCTACCGAGCCCTCGGGCCGTTGGAGGCCATCGCTCAAGCCGCCGGACGGTGCAATCGCAACGGCAATCTCTCAGAGGCGGGGCGCGTTCGCGTCTTTCGGCCGGAATTGGATGGGAGGTGCCAATACCCCCCGGGTGGTTACGGGCAGGCAGCAGAAGTAACGCAAACTCTGCTCAACATGCTGAGTCCGCAGGGAATGGACATCGACGATCCGCGCCTGTTCGAGCGCTACTACAAGACGCTTTACGACTTGACGGACAGTGCGACCGTCTCGGATGAACTGGATGACGCCCTGCAACGCCGTGATTTTGTGGAGACCGCTCAGTTCTACAGGATCATCGATCAGACCACGATCAACGTCGTCGTACCATACGACACGCGGGCCTACGAAGACCTCCGACAGCAACTCGAAAACGATGGTCGCCTGACCCGTGCGTGGATCAAGCGGGCTCGTCCCTACACGGTGAGTTTATTCCGCCCCCGAGACGACGACACCGTGCGCCACTTTCTGGACCCAGTCCCATTGGGCCGCCATGCGGATTCTGAGGACTGGTATCTCTACCTGGAACCCACGCACTATGACGACATGTTGGGGCTCAAGCCCCCCAAGAGCGTTGATCTCTGGATTGCCTGATTCACGAGGCAGAAAGGAAAAACAATGCGACCCAAGCCACAAATCCTGGAAGTCTGGGGTGAATTCGGATGTTTCTCGAGGCCGGAACTGAAGATTGAGAGGCTCAGCTATCCCTGCCCGACGCCAAGTGCGGCCCGGGGGGTCTTTGACGCGGTTTACTCAAAGCCCAACAAAGACCCAACTCAAGCTCAATTCAGGTGGCAGGTTACTAAGATCGAAATCCTCAAACCGATCCAGTACGTCGCTCTGCGCCGCAACGAGGTGAAGGATAAGTGCAACGTCAATGCCGTGCAGAAGTGGATGGCGGGCAAAGCCGATCCTGAACCGATCTGGGCCGACGGGGACCGGAACCTTTTGGGCACAGACGAGAAGGGCAGAACCCAGCGTCAGACCATGGCCCTGAAAGACGTGGGCTATCGCCTGCACGCGGAAATCAGACCGTGGCCTGGACACGAACACAAGGTCCCTGCCTTGGAGTCTCAATTCCGTCGCCGGGCTGGACAGGGCAAATGCTTCTACCAACCGTACTTCGGCTGTCGTGAGTTCCCCGCCTACTTCGAGCTGATCGAGAACGGGAATCGAGGTCCCGACCCGATTCCCCTGGATCAGGACATTGGCTGGATGCTGTACGATGTGTTCGACCTCTCGCGTCCGGGCCGGTCGGACGATGGACCTTCGATCAGCCTCTTCAATGCCTCGATTCGGGCGGGGGTCATGGATGTCCCCGAATTCGACAGCGCTGCCGTACACAAGACCGCCAAGGAGGTGCGCTGATGCTCAATCTGCTCGTGAAATATGCACAAGATAATGACCTGGTAGCGGAACCGGGCTTTACGTCCAAGGACGTGCGTTGGGCGATTACGTGCGATGGCGAGGGCAGGTTCCTCAATGTGAACGAACTGGGCGACACGAACCAGAAGCGCAACCTCGGTCGCACGTTTCGCATGTGCCCCCATCTTAGCCAACCGGAGATCAAACGCGGTGGCAAGGGTTGTCGGCATTTCCTGGTTGATAACGCCGAAGTCGTGGCTCTGTACGGCGATAACGCCGACGACCCCAAGATCACCGCCAAACACGCCTATTTCGTCGACCTGCTGCGTCAAGCATCAGAAGCGATGCCAGAGTTATCAGCGATCGCGGCGATGCTGGACGATACTCACGCCCTCACTAAGATTCGCGAGGCCCTGACCGAGAACAAAGCCAAAGCCACCGAGAATGTCACCTTCGTTACAATGGACCGGGATCCCATGTTCCTCGTGGAGGGTCAGCGTTGGCATGGCTGGTGGCGGGCGTTTAGGAAAACGCTCGCCAGGAAGATAGATGCCAAGAAGACGTCGTCGAAGTCAAAGCCCGCTGCCGATCGATTGACGCCGTGCCTTGCCAGCGGTGAGTTGATCCGGCCTACGTTGACTCATCCGAAGGTATCCGGCCTGTCGGATGTCGGCGGGCTATCGACGGGGGACGCCCTAGCGTCTTTCAAGCAGGATTCTTTTCGCTCATACGGGCTGACGCAATCGGAGAACGCACCGGTTTCTGAGGAGATGGCCGCTGCCTATCGCGCCGCGCTCAACCATCTCATCAAACATCACGGGCGTCGCCTAGCCGGTGCCAAGGTCGTGCATTGGTACACAGGAGAAAAGGAGGTTCGTCCCGAGGATGACCCCATTGACATGCTCGATGATCCCCTGGCTTTTCTAGATGAAGATCAAGACCGGGAGCAGGCGGAACGCGAAGCGCAGCACCGTGCGAAGCAACTGCTGAAATCCATCCGAACCGGCGAACGCGCCGACCTGCTCGATTACCGCTATTACGCCCTGACGCTATCCGGAGCTTCCGGGCGCGTGATGGTTCGCGATTGGATGGAAGGACAATTCCTGGAACTTGTTGAAAGCGTAGATGACTGGTTTTCCAGCATAGAGATTGTCAACTACTCCGGATCCAAGACAGCGAAAACGCCCGGGCTCGAGCGCCTGGTTACGGCGTTGCTCCCAGAGAGGAAACCGCGGCAAAAATACGAGGACTGGATAAAGCCCATCGGCGCCGATCGGATCACAATCTGGCGAGCGGCCTTACGTAAAGGGTGCCTCCTCAGCAACTCAGTACTTGCGCGAGTCATCCCCTTACACAGCAGGTTTCAGCAGAAAGGCGAACTGGAGGAGGCGTTGGAGGATAAGCGCAAGTTCCCAGCCGTCGTTTCCCTGCTTCACGCCCGGATGGCGCTCCTGAAGACTTATCATGTAAGAAACGCGAAAAAGTCGCGGTAGGGACTGCCCTTTCGGGCAGCCCCCCGCACAGATCCCAGCGAGCGGAACTACCGCACTGGGCTCCTGCCTCAGGTGATGACGCCCATGCGGCGCA
>JAUWNF010000278.1 GCA_030612785.1 Phycisphaerales bacterium | reverse complement strand
TCAACCGATCTCTTGCCGATGATTTCCTCAGGGTCATATCCGAGGATCTCTTTTACCCTACCCGATGCATAGGTATATCTGACATTCGCATCAACCTCCCAGATCCAGTCCCCTGAACTCCGGACAATATGCTCGAATCGCTTGTTGGACTCCCTCAGTTCATTCTCGGCCTGCTTGCGCTCGGTGATCTCGGTCTGCATGTCCTGGTTAGCTTTTGCGAGCTCGGCCGTGCGTTCCGCGACACGGCGCTCCAGCGTCGTATGTGATTCCTGAATCCTGTCGGCCATCGAATTGAACGTGTAGGCGAGATCGCCGAGTTCGTCCTCGGCAACGCACGTCGCTCGCGCGCTCAGGTCGCCATCGGCCATTCGAGATGTGGCTCCGACGAGTTCGCCCAGCGGACGGAGCTTCCTGCGCACGACAAAGTAGACCAGAGAAGCCAACGCCAGTGAGCCGGTGAGGGTAAAACCGGACACCACGGCGACGCGCCTCTTGACCATCGCCCGCACCAACCCGGTTGGGATGCCCACCCGGAACTCCCCCCAGTGGCGTCCCCGGATCACGATCGGGGACGAATACTCCCAGTATTCGTATCCCTCAGTATCCGTGTAGAACCACATTCCCAGGTACGTTTGCTCCGGTCCCCCTGCGGACTGGCGATCCCCGTCGAGTCTGCGTTTGCTCAACTCCGGGTTGGTGTGAACGGGAACGTATCCGTCGTCGTTCACCGCATAGGCGTAGTAGACCTGATCCGCGTTCAGAAAAGCGTCCTGAAGGAAAGTGATGTTCCGATCGAAGTAGCGGTCGTAACCGGTGTGGTATCGGGGCGGGTCGCTGCCCTCGATGAGCTGATAATCGTCATCAAAAACCGTGCGCAAGTCGAAGATGTGGTTGGCGATCGCTTTCTCGATGACATACTGCGTCATCTGCGCCCCCAACAGCGCGTTCTGCCGGCCAAGCTCGGCGTAATGGCGCATCCTATCCTCGTAGCCCGCGTACCCGCGCAGGCCGACCAACGCCACAGAATAGATGCCGAGCCCCACCAGCAGGATGATCGTGATTCGTCGCGCCATGGCCCTGTCACTCCGGAACGATTCGGCCCCCCTGCATGGCCTCTTCCGTAAGCGCGATACCCAACCTGGCGGCGGTTTCGCGATTGATCATCTTGGTGCCGATGTTGGCCCTGGTGATCGGTAGGGAACTCATCGGCGTCCCTTTGAGAATCTCCACTGCGTATCGCGCCGCTTTCCGGCCTTCCTCTTCCCCGGACTTGACCACCCCCATGAGCACCCCATCCTCGATTTCGAAATCGTGAAACGCCAAGGTCGGAACGGTCGCATGTTTGGCGGTCCAGGCCATCACCTCCCTCGGGGCGACGTTCTCGCGCGATCCCGGCTGCTTGACGGTCTGGTATGATCGAATGACGAACGCATCCACCGTCTCGTTGTAACGCTTCACGGTCTCTTTCCATTTGTCAAAATCGCTCACCAGATTCCACTCAACCACCTCGGTGTCGATATAGTCCTCCTTCATGAAAGCGAAGGCGGCGACGGAGGTCGGGTCGTTGCTGCTCATCACGGCGATTCTCTTGATGGGCCGCAGGGCGTGGGCATACTCCAGCGTACTTCTGAAATGCGGCCTTTCGAGAACGCCCGTTATGTTCGACGCCGGGTACCCGTACTTGGAGGGATCGGCGCCGACCCCGCAAAACACAAATGGAAGGGGCTTGCCAATATACTTCATCGCAAAGTACTGCTGGGCATTGTCGTCGGCGGCGATGACCACGTCCGGTTTGTACTCTTCCACCTTTTGCTCCGCGAGTTCGCCGGCACGCACTTTCCAGCGCTCGTCGGTCTTGCGCTTGGTGTCCATGTAGAACACTTCAAACTCGACGCCGTTGCCTTCCAAGGTCTCCTGCACGCCGCGGGTGATCGTGGCGACCCACGGGTACTCCGGGTGATAACTGTGCACTAGAAGAACCCTGCTCTCTGCCAACGGCTTAGATGGCAAGGTCTTTCGTGGAGTGGTGGTGGAGTTCGCCCGGACTTTTTGTGGGATATCCTCGCGACATCCGACCACATACGCACAACCGGCAACCAGCAGCATCCGTGTGAGTGTTACGCAAACCGTTTTCACAGCTCTGTTCTCCTTCTCCGCGCGTATCGGCGGCTTTCTTCTACTGGGATAGGCTCCCAGCGGTACATCGCCCGCAGGGGGAGCAACCTGAGATTCGGCTCGGCCTTCCCCGAGGATTGTGCGTTCGCCCGATATTATGGCGGCGGAATGGGTGTTGCGGTTGACGGGGCTCGCACTTCCGGTGATCTTGTAGCTGGGCTACTGTACAGTTGCCCCTACGGGGCGGAAGGTAAACCGCCGGAACCCGCAGCAACTCGCGTGCCGAAGGATACCGGGAACACGCGCTGATTTCGACCGGCTGCTAATGGAAGTGGACCGAGATGATTTACCTCTACGTGGTTACGGCACTCGCGCTGCTGGCTTCCTTGAGTGCCGGCCGCCGGCAAACCCTTGCCGCGCTCAAGACGGCAACGAGAAGGTTCGTCGGCATCCTGCCGGTCTTCCTGATTATGCTCATCGCGTTCGCCGTCGCGATGTCCTTTCTATCGGATGAATTGATCACCAGCTTACTCGGCAAAGACGGCGGATGGAGGGGGGTGGGCGTCGCCTGCGTGGTGGGCTCCGTCACGCTGATGCCGGGCTTTATCGCTTACCCCCTATGCGGAGCCTTGCTCACCCAAGGGGTGTCCTACATGGTCCTGTCCGCGTTCACCACTACGCTGATGACCGTAGGGGTCTTGACCTATCCGATAGAACGGCGATACCTCGGCAGGAACGTTACGCTGGTTCGTAATGCGATCTCCCTCGTCATCGCGCTGATCGTTGCCGGGGCCACCGGGATTGTCTTCGGGGACATTTCGTGGTGAAGGAAAAGGTCGGACAGATCGTCAAGGTCGCTCTGGTCGGTTGCTTTGGCTTGTTTCTGGCGGTCTCCCTGATTGCCGGGTTTGAGCCGGGACGGCGGGTTGGGCATACGTTCATCGCGACCGGTGGGGACATGATGAAGCTGTTGCCGTGTGCGTTCATCTTCATCGGGTTGTTCGATACCTGGGTCAAAAGGGAGACCGTGGAACGGCATTTCGGCGAAGGTTCGGGGATCCGGGGCTACTTGTGGGGGATTCTGCTGGCGGGCACCACGGTGGGCGGTTTGTACGTCGCCTTTCCCCTGGCGTATTCGCTGCATAAGAAGGGGGCACGCCTCAGTGTTGTTTTCGCCTACGTCGGCTTTTCCGGCTCGTGCCGCATCCCCATGACCATGTTTGAAGCGTCGTTCATGGGCATTACCTTCACCGCGGTCCGGCTGGCGGTGTCGGTGCCGTTGATCCTGCTGAGTTCCGCTCTGATGGGAAGGTTTCTTGCGCAGCGCAACTATGTGCTATCGGAGTGAGAGTCGTCCCCCACCCCGATCGCCGGCCCCAGTGGGCGGCGAAACGGGATGGGGCACCCACATTATCCGTTTCTTTCTCTGCGTCCTCTGCGTCTCTGCGTTCAATTCTCTTACCCGATTCCTTCGCCGCGAGCGCACGGCTCTGGTATGTCGGCTCACATCGTGAACTCCCAGGCGCAAATACATCCACTGCCCTCCGTGCGATCGGGAGGACACTGCAGACAGCGAGTTTTGATGCGGGAGTCGATGGTCTCGGCAAACTTCGAGTACTCAACCAGACCGACGGGTTTGCACGGGAAATCGGGCAGGTCTTTGCGTCGTCGCGCCGTTTGAACCCGGCACTCGACCATTTTGTAAACCAGCGTATTCTCATCAGGCCGTTCGATGGCCTGCGGATTGACCGTGGCGTAGAGCCGGTAGCCGAGGGCTTGTTCCAGAGCGTCCAGCCCGCCGCCTTCCGGAACCTGAAACGCCCTCATGATTCGCTTGGCCTCCGCCGGCGAGAAGCGCTCCCAGGACCGGGTATCGAGCGCGATGGCAACATCGATATCGTATCTTTCCTCGGCCGCGAGAAACCAACAACCGTCGTGTGCCAACCAGCTTTTTGCATGGATGTCGAGAAGCTTGAACAACTCTTCGCGTGACAACTTTCGTAGATGTTCCATCGCCATGCTTTCCTTTTTCGGATCACAACCTATGCGCTTCGGCTATAGGGGCATATCCTGTTCCAACCCATTAACTCACACACTCCCGCCGCGGTTACGCCGTAAATCAAGTATTCTTTGCCATAACTCCGGATCCAATTCCAGATACTATCGAAGGTGCCGTTGACCAGCGTTGTGCCGGTCACAATCACCACGCGGGATCGGCGGACCAGTTCTTCCGTCTGCGTCCTGCCGTCCCAGACCGTCAGGCCGAACTTCATCGCTCCGGCATTCTTTCGATTCAAGTCGGTGATTCGAACATTATCCACGCCAAAGGTACGGACCAGCGCCTCGGCAATTGCCGGATTCAAACCGATGAGGCCAACTTCGACCTCCCCCCACTGATCGCGCACCTGGCCGGCCATTTCCTTCGCACATTTCTCCGGGTCGTCGTCCTTGCAGTGAACGCTGGTTTCAATGATTCCCAGCGAGCGTAGCGCCGCGTTGAGCACGGCGATAAAGACCGCGCGGTTTTGATTTGACGACAGAGGAAGCGCCAGCACCTCGCGCAGCGTACCGCTGAACTCCCGTGGCGCGTCGGTAAAGGCGTGGCCTTTGGCACCGGAGATTGTCGCCTCGATGACTTGCTCTTTCCCCTCGATGATGGGGAAGTCTTGCCTGGTCGGTCGGCCAATGGCCTCCTCGGCGGTCAGCGCCGACACCGAGACGGCGACTTCAGCGTCAAGCAGGTCTTTCTCGGTGACGATTCGCTCGAACTTCACCTTCGCCGCTTCCAGGACCGGGGATGGATATGCCAAGTTCACACCCGAACTCCGCAGAACGACAAAACGAATTTGAGTGAGACATACGCAAACACGGCGCCGAACAGGATCTTCAGTCCCGCCGAAGGGAATCTCCGGTTCAACGTTGCACCCAGATACGCCCCAACCAGTGTCCCGGCGCAGGCGGGGCCGGCGACCGTCAGGTTGACAAAACCCTGAGAGAGCTTGAACACCGAACTAATCAGAGCATTCGCTGAGAAACAGGTCAGCGAGCAACCCACCGCGGTTTTGATCGGGGCTTTCAAGATCAGCGTAAACGCGGGAACCATTATGCCGCCGGTTCCGATTCCGAGCAAACCCGGCAGCAACCCGCCGGCCGTGCCAATGGCAAGTTTGTACGGGAGCGGGCCTCGTATCTGATCCGTCTCTCCGCGCCGTGCCGTGCTGTCGCGGGCCTCGAAGAGCCCTTCGACAATCATACGAGCTGAAATCAGCGAGAACACCAGGCCGGTGCCGAGCTGCAACCATTGCTCCCGTTTCGCCGCCCACATGAACACC
>JAUWNF010000255.1 GCA_030612785.1 Phycisphaerales bacterium | reverse complement strand
GGGCAACGCCCTGGGTTCTCGTGACCGAGACAAACATGAGCCCTGAAAGGGCGGCATAGCTTTATTTCGCCCTTTCAGGGCTTAGGTGTCTTCGGGCAACTCCCGCCCCAGGGCGATGCCCTGGGCTATCGTAGTACGCCCCTTCAGGGCGAAGAAGACCATCGGCGCGCGGGAGACAATCGCTCGGCGACGGAACGCTCAAAAGGCCGCCTAATGTGTCACGGACCCTTGGTCGGGTCATTGTCAGGCCGTGGTTTGCCCGACAGTCGGATCACAGGTATACTTAACGTGGCTGGAAGATCCTGGTTGTCAAGATTCACGAGGGTGGTGAGCATGAGCCCTCGGAAGGTGAGCATATCCGTTACGATCAACAGCGTCTCGCCCTGCTCGGGCCCGCCTCGGCCGTTGTGCCCGCTGGGCTTGCGATGCGGCGCACACTTGACCTCTACAATACGCAACCGGCGATCCAACCCCGCTGCGAGCGCCGTTTTGCCCGTGAAGCGCACCACCGCGTCGCGCAGGATTCCGGCCTCGAGGGCTTCCGGTGAACGATCACGTTCTTCGGTCACGTTGAACACGCTGTTGTCGTGGAGACAGCAGCGCCGGCAGCAGCGTGCCGTCCACCAGCGTGATCACGCCCTTGTTTTCGTCGAACGGAGTGTTCTTCTCGAGCGGCGGCAACCGGTCCAGGAGGTCGCCGATGATTCCCCGAAGAAGGTCGGCATCAAACACCCGAGCGGCTTCGGACAGCGAACCCAATGCCGCCCGGGGACTGCCCAGAAGGCGTTGGACTTTCTTCAGTTCACTGGCCTGCTGGATCCCTCGCAGGCTGCTCACGATGGGGTTGAAGAAGTAGAGCAAGATCAGGGCGGCATACTGGTCGAAATGCAGCTTGCGGTTGCCCGCCCGGTCACGCTGGCAGGCATTGTCATGGAGGGCCTCCAGAACCGGCATCAGCAGCTTGAAGTGCTTGAAGCCGTGCAGGTCTTCTTCTTTGATCTTGGGTTTTCGCTTCCGCGCCATACACTTTCAGTATGCGCCATGAAAGCCTGATGCGCAAATAACGTGTGGCGCGAATTGATTCAGTGAGGCGCGAGTCCCAGGTCCGCCCGCATCAGACGCAATCCCCGTGCCGAACAGTATTGGGACAGTCACCTATTTTCGGAGGTCGGGGTTCCACGCTCCCTCCAGGCAGAACACGCCCTTCGATTTCAAGCGTTTGGTCGCCATGGGGTCCCTCCTACGCCTTCGTGGTGAGAGCCAGCACCGCCCCCGAGTGCGATCGTAGTGTAATGCTGTCCGACGCTTCGCGCCGAGGCGCCGTGGAAACCCGCTCGGGGTCGGCGTGTACCTGCCAAGCGCCTGCGGGCAGGGCGAAGGTCTGGTCGCTGGCGTCGCCGTTGAGCAACACGATCGTCCGCAGCCAACTCTCGCCCGGCAGGTCGGTCCCGTCCAGGGCGTAGGCAACACACTTGGGGTGGGGCACCTCATCGATGAATGCCAGCCGCCGGCGAACCTCGTCGCCGGTACGCAGGCGAAACACCGGGTGGGCCTTGCGCAGGGCGATCAGGTTCTTGTAGTACGCGAACACGTCCGCGTTGGTTTTCTTGAGCGACCAGTCGATCTGGTTGATCTCGTCGGGGGCATTGTAGCTGTTATTATTGCCTTTCTTGGAGCGGCAGAATTCCTGGCCGGAGTGGATGAAGGGGATGCCCTGGGCGGTCAGCACGATGAAGCCCGCGAAGCACTGCATGCGCTTCTTGAGGTCCTCGGGCATGTCGGGGACGGACTGCACCAGCTTGTCCCAGGTGGTCAGATTGTCATGCGCTTCGCAGTATTGGATGGTGTCGGTGGGGTCCTGGGCCCAGCTTTCGATCGAACCGGCAATGCCGTCCTTGACTCCCTCGACGCGCTCTCCGGTCTGGATGAAGCCCGGCGGACCACCGTCGCGGTTGCCCTTGATGGCGTCGCGGAACCCGTCGTTGAAGGCGGCGATCCCCTTGCCGCGCACCTGCTCCCGGTCGGTGATGCGCCGCAGGGTGGTGCCGCCGGCGGTCCACGGTTCGCCGTAGACCATGATGTTGGGCTTGATCCGCTTGAGGGCGTCACGAATCTCAAACATGGTTCGCGGGGCGTGCAGACCCATCAGGTCGAAGCGGAACCCGTCGATGCCGTACTGCGTGACCCAATAGCACAGCGACTCGATCAGGAACTTCTTGGCCATCGGGTTTTCGCTGTTGAATTCGTTGCCGCACCCCGAGCCGTTGGAGAATTGGCCGTCGCGGGTCATGCGATAGTAGTAGCCGGGGACGATTTTCTCGAACGGCGCGCAACCGGCGGTGTGGTTATACACTACGTCCATACACACCGCGATGCCGCACTGGTGCAAGGCCTGAACCGCCTGCTTGAACTCGCGGATGCGCGCGTCGTTGAGCGGTTGGGTGGCGAACCACCCATCGGGCGAGTCGAAGTGCACCGGCATATACCCCCAGTCGTAGGCCCCGTCGAACGTCTCGGCGTTCTCGAAGTCCTGCACGGGCATGAGCTGCACGTGGGTCACCCCGAGCTCAACCAGATGATCGAGCCCGGTGTTGACCGCGTGGTCCTCGGGCGTGGAGGTTCCGCCCTCGGTCAGCCCCAGGAACAGACCGCGGTGGCGAACGCCCGAATTCGCCGCGATGGTGAAATCGCGAACGCTCATCTCGTAGATCACCGCGTCGACATAAGACTCCAGTCGGGGTTGCCAGGAGCGCTCGAAACCGGGCGGGTCGGTGTCCTCGAGATGGACCAGCATGGTCCGTGAACGCTTGCCGCAGGCGCACAGCGCCGACGGGTCGGTCACCTCTCCGGTGGTTCCGCCCGCGGGGGTCGAGACCCGGTAGCTGTAAAACTTGCCGCGCCAATCGCCGTCCAGGTGCAGGTGCCACAACCCCTGGCGTTCGCGGTTCAGGTTGTGCGTCACGGTGTTGGCACTTCGCTCCAGACCGTCGGCGATCACCAGGCGCACGGAGCGGGCCGTCGGGGCGAACACGCGAAAGGTGGTGCCGTGCGGAGTGCAGGCGGCGCCGATCACCGCGTCATTGTCACAGAATCTGGTGGGGTCTGCGAGCAGGCGGTCTACCCCCACGGCGACTTCGCCGGCGCCTGCGGTTCGAATCCGGTAGCGGTGCCGGGTGAAATCGAGCGCACCGGCGGTCCGAATGCGGTAGGTCTTGGCCCGCCCTTCCCGGGCGAATTTTGGTCGGACGTCCTGGACCCCGATCTCCAAACCGCCTTCGGTGATGATGACGAAGTCCGCCGCCTCGACTTCCTCGGTGGGGCGACTCTCGGCCAGGTGAACAGTCACCTCGTTAGTGTCGGAGAGTCCGGCATGGACCAGCTTGCTGCCGATCTTGGGCATGATCGTTTCGGTTCCCATCGGTGATCGCCGACCTCCTGCTGTGATTATCGGCCTAAATGGTCCCCGAGCCTCGCCGATTCGCCGCCCGGCACACCGGATTGCGCGCCGTCGAGCAATTCTTCGCCGCGGCGCCCGACAACCACAATGCCGTACCTGCGGGCCGCCGCCAGCATCTTCTCCCGTTCGATGACCAGGGTCTTGCCCGCTTCCACCACCAGCATCCCGGCCCGGTTCCGGTGCAGATTCTCCACGGTATCCGGTCCGATAGTGGGCACGTCGAAGCGCATGTCCTGATCGGGCTTGGCCACTTTGACGTGCGTCCACCCACCCTGGGCGCACAGTTGACCGGCACGTTCGATCATGCGGTCGGTGCCTTCGACGGCCTCCACCGCGATGACCTCCTGCTCCTTGACGGCGATGGACTGCCCGATGTCCAGCCGGCCCAGTTCCTTGGCGATCGGCCAGCCGAACTCCAGGTCCCTGAGTTGCGCCGAACTGGGCCGCAGGTCGGTGAGCACGCCTTCAGGGGCCAAGTCCTCCGGGCAATACTGAACGGAATTCTCCAACGTGATCCCCTTCGAAGCCATGTAATCCCCGACGCCGGCGAGCAAGGTGTCGTTGCGCTTGTCGGGCACCTTGAAAAACCAGAACCACAGCGTCGTCAAATCCGGCAGGTTACGGAGAAGTCGCCACCGCCCGTACATGGCGGTCTTTTTCACCGAGCCTGCCAGAATGCACCGCCGGACCTTCAGCCGCCTGAGCCAACGAGCCCAAGCGCCCAACCTGGCCACGCCGGTCCATTTGAAGGCGTCGGCCACGTCACGCAGAGCCGGGTCGGCCAACCCCCGAAGACCCAATACCACCACCCGACAACCCGCCCGCTTAGCGCCGCGAACCACCATCATGGGAAACGCGCCCGCTCCGGCGATCAGCCCCAAAGTGGACGACGCTCCGGGATTCGATGGGTTCGGCGAGGTCATCCGCCGGGCTCACTCCCTGGACTGCCCCCCTCCTCCGGAATCAGCCGGCGTAGCGCTTGCACCTCATTCTCCAGCGCCTTGAGCCGCTCCTTCATCTCCGGCAAGCGCTGAATGAGTACGAACTGGCGCTTGGCGTCGTTGATCGGCGCCGCCGGTGAGCCGAGCACTTTGGTGCCGGCTGCAATTGACTCGGTCACCCCCGCTTGGGCGCCGATTTGCACGTGGTCACCAATATGAATGTGCCCGACCACGCCGGCTTGCCCCGCAATGGTCACGTGCTTACCGATGACCGCCGACCCGGCAATGCCCACCTGGGCCACGACCATGCAGTCTTCGCCGATTTTAGTTCCATGCCCGATGGCAATCAGGTTGCTGAGCTTGGTGCCCGATGCGATGCGAGTGGTGCCCATAGTGGCGCGGTCGATGGTGCAGTTGGAGCCGATCTCCACGTCATCTCCGATGAGCACACACCCGACCTGCGGAATCTTCAGCCACTTCCCGTTCAGCGGCGCATAACCCAGACCATCTTCCCCGATTACCGTTCCCGCGTGGATGGTCACACGGTTCCCCAGCGCGCACGCTTCGTAAATGATGACGTTCGGGTATAGCACGACGTCGTCGCCGATGGTAACGTCTCGCGCCACGTAGGTCCCCGGGTAGATCACCACATTCTTGCCGATGACGACATTCTCTTCGACGCTCACCCCAGCGGCTATCGATGCCCCCGGACCGATCTTTGCGCTCGGGGAAATGGTGGCCCCGTCGCTGGTACCCCATTGCGGATGCCGACGATAGCCGTGGATGTGGATGGTAGCCACCGTCAGGGCCGCGTAAGGATCCTCGCACTTCAGGACGGGGACTTTGAAACGGAGATCCTCATTCCGGGCGATGATGAGCGCGGAGGCGCGGCAATCCAAAGCGAGTTGCCGGTATTTCGGGTTGGTCAGGAAACTGATCTCACCCTCCACGGCGTCTTCGAGCGTGTTGACGCCATGGACGGGGGTTTGCTCAGCCCCGCGGATGGCGCTTAAACGGCCGGGTGATTGAAGCTGGCGCGCCAATGCGCCGAGTGTCGTGGGCGCCACGCCCGCATACTCCGAGGCGCCCGCCGCGCCAGGTTTGTTCCCCCGGACTCACGCCTTGCACGCCCCTTCCAGTCCATCCGGCAGCACGCCGTCCGACGTCCGGGGTCAGGTGCTGTTGGGGAGCGTATTCTAAGAATGGGGCAGTCGTGGTGTCAACGTGAGGCGAGACTCGGCTCCACGCCACGGCTGCGCGCCGGTCACGCCGCGGCGCG
>JAUWNF010000487.1 GCA_030612785.1 Phycisphaerales bacterium | reverse complement strand
CAGTCGCCAGCGTGTAGAAGTCGCCCTGTGCCTCGAACGGTGTGACTCCGGTGGTCGAGTTGCGAAAGCAGCCGAAGTACGCCCAGTCCCTACCTGCGGTCGTGTCCTGCATGTCCTGTATGGAGCTCCTGTCGACAGCGTACTGGTCCGCTGGTGGCGGGTGAACGATGTTGCCAGAGGAATGCGAGAGCGGCACGTTGAACTCAACGACATAGAGCCCGCGGTGGCAGTGGCCCGCCGAAAGCAGACAATGAGCTGCGTCGTCGATGATGAAGGCGGAACACATGGCTCCACCGTTGGAATTCAACGTCCGCGCGACGCGCGGATCATCGGACAAGACGCGGTAGTCCGTGCAACTGTCCGGAGGCCAGGGCGGACCCCCGGTCGCAAGGGGCTCGAAGACAATCCGGTTGAGTCCCGTGCCGGGATGAGCAATGAGCTCGATCTGCACGTGGTCCCCGTTGAAGAACGCCGATTTGTCCAGCCACTGCGCGACGTGGGAAGCGTGCATCGTCTGGACTGCGCTGTCCGGCACCGAGGTGAGCACCAGGTAGGACCCGGTTCCTCCCCCCTCGTCTCCAGACAGCAGGACCGTGTAGAAGCTCAGGTACACCGAGTTCGCATCGGGAACATCCACCGTAGCCGAGTAGATCACCGCCGGTTCGTTCCCGGTGTTCTCCACGAAGCCCGAATCGAAAACCTCCGCCCTCAGAACATTGACCGTCGCCAACAGCGCGCAAACTCCCCCCAAAACACCTAAGTGCCTTTTCATTGGAATACTCCTTAGTTCCAGATTCAGTTGTTCAGATTTGCCTTACACAGTTCCCGTCGAGCGGCGTCCCTGACCGGCCGGTCAATGACCTCCTTTCTTTCCGCCGGGAAGCAGGGCGTTTCGCCGTGGCTGTCGTCCAGCACGTTGAAGGTGCAGGAACTTCCTGCGGGGCTTGACGACGACAGCAGCGACTCCCTTTCTTGCGATCCACCCTCTCCGCTCAAGAGGGTCATACGGGCGAGCGCCCGGTTCTGTATGGTCTTTCCCCAAGAAAAGTCGCATTCCCTCTCCGCGCTCCCGATAACGCGCGTGCACGCGCGGTGGCAGTACACTTTCCACCAAGCGTCGCGGGGCGCGTGGTGCGCAGGTGAGCTCGGCGATGACCGGCTTGTTCCGGGCCAGCTTGGGACGTGGACCTGGCCGACTGCGCCGGATTCCAACGTTGTCTCCAGCGATCAACCGCCGAGTGTCTGGCGGCTTTCGAGCGGGCCTCTCCCTGTAGGGAGGGAATCGATCTGAACGATTACGCCGTGTTCCACGCTCAACTCACGGGGCCACCCTCCGGCGGAGGTGTGGCGGATAAGGCGGCACCGGACCGAGCGGTGATGGCAGCAGCTATGGCGCGTGTCATTCAGATTGTTGAGCGAGGGCCGGCGGAGTCCGTGTTTGGCTTACGCCGTGGGCGCTTCCGGCAGATCAAAACGCATGACCACCGTCGGGGGTATGATCGGATACCCACCGACAGCGGATTGCCCGCCGTGGCGATCTTGATCACCTTCCAGGACAGCTTGTGGTCGAGGTTCATGACGCGGCGCAGGTCGGTCGTCTTGGTCACGTTGCCGGGCGATGCGGCCGGCAACTCGGCCAGGGCACCCCGGAGTCACCCCAAGACCGAGACAGATTCGCTTTCAAGGATTAGTCGTCCCCGGTTCCGGCGGCGGACCACCGCCCTTGACGTAGCGGTTGATGACCGTTTCCTGGTCGATTTCCGGGCTTTTCGTGCATGGCAGGCCCAACCGTGTGGTCTCCGCACCCACAGGTCCGCTGAAGACCATCCTGCCACGCCAGGTACGCAGATCGTCCGAGTCGTCCGTGTCCGCCATCTCGTTGTCCAGCAGCGCGGTGTCGTACGTCCGGTCCCGCGAAGTCACCGAAAGGCCAGTGGGATCGATGAGGGCCACGAACGTAACCGTAGTTCCACGAAAGGGTTGCGTGGGAGCGATGAAGGCGACTGGGGGTTCGTGGCACCAGGGTTCGATCCCTCTCCTGGTCCTCGCTCCCCGCCCCGCGCTGGTTTGCTGCTTGGCCATATGTACAAAGGCGCGCCGGACCCGAAATGACGAGATAATCTCGATTATTTTGAGGTTTTTTTTGGGGAAGATCATCGCCGAGCGATTAGACCGCCACTACAGCAAGGTCCACGCCTTCCTGTACGGCCTCTCGGGATCGGCCACCGTGGCGGACGATCTGGCCCAGGAGACGTTTCTGCGTCTGCTCACACTTCGCGTTCCGGACGGCCGCACCCAGGAGGCGTACGTTTTGCGCATGGCCCACACCTGTTGGACCCGGTACCTCAAGAACCGAAAACCTACAGTGTCGTTGGAAGACATCCCGCCACCGGCTATCCACACGTGTCCCCAGGAAGCGTTGGAAAAGGCGGAAGACGCTGCGGCCGTGCGGCGGTGTCTGGCACGCCTGTCGCCGGAGCATCGGGCAATCGTGTTTCTGATTGGCGGCCTGGGCTACACGTTCGTCGAGGCCAGCGGAATCCTGGGGGTCCCGCGCACGACGTTGTTTTCGAGAAACGAGAGGGCATTGCAACGGCTGAAAGCCGATCTTGGCCCGACGATGATATGAGCCTGGAGGAATACGAGTGGCTGGTCCTGCTCGCCGCCAGGCGTCGGCGCGGCGAACCCGCTGTCTGCGCTGGGCAAGGGTCGCGGAATTACACCACAGGTTCGCTTGGCTTCCTCCGGCCGAGGTCGCGCGAGTCCTGGGGAGCGAAGATGAAGATCTCCGCGTCCAGGTCGGAGAGGTAATCCACGATCATGGCCTTGACCTGTTTCCACTCCAGACCGCCGTGGCCGCAGCCCAGGCTGGGATCGTGATGCGCAGTTTTCTCCGGTGCTCACCGAAGGTGTCCACCTGCACGGTGTTGTCGAAGATGAACTCGCGCAGGTCGGCCAGGATGCTCTCGATCCAGGCGTACTGCGATGGCCTGCGCCAGTCGTTCTTGGTGGCCGCGTTGATGATCCATTGGTGGTCGTCGCTGCGATAGACCTGAATGCAGCCCGGCGTGTAGTGCCCCCGGCGACACGCCTTCCGGTAATCAGCGAACATCTCGGGGAAGCGTCTCTTGAAGGCCAGGGCCACACCCCGGCTTCCATGACGCCGACGCAGTTGACGGTGTTGACGCGGAGGTCCGCCGTGGTGTCGAACATGTCGCCGGCGACGAAGTGGATCATGGTGTCGGCCGATGGACGTAGACCACCTTGCCGCTGGTGCGGGCGAGCCCGATGGTGTGCTGGGTTCCCCTGGAGCGCCTGTCCCAGAACGCCACCACCTCGTCGGCCTCGGCCACGATCTCCCGGTTGCGGCTCGGTCCGGCCGCCCGGCCGTGTCTGTCCCCGTCGGCCGGGAACCCCTTGCTGGGCCGGCCGCGCTCGGT
>JAUWNF010000416.1 GCA_030612785.1 Phycisphaerales bacterium | reverse complement strand
GTAGACGCACCACGCCAATCGGCCCGGGCTTTGGAGGGGATCATCCCAAAGGATACGGCGTGCCCGTGCCGGTCTCGCAAAGGTCCTTAAGGCTTTGCATATACGAGGCCCAGGTCGTGTTGCACAGGGCGTAGAAGTCGTCGTCGCCGGCCCAATCGTAGTGCGAAAACCGCAGGACGGGCTGGCCGTCCTTCTCTTCGAGGTCGAAGGTGAACTTCGTCCCGACCCACCTCTCGTCGCCCTCGATGCACTCCCACTCGACCTTGCGGTTGGGGACCAGGTTCACCAGGCGCATCTTGTCGTGATACTTGTCGCCGAAGCGAAACTCGAGAATGCTGTCGACCTCCGGCCTGGCGATGGTCTGCTCAGGTCGACGCGTTGAGGTCTCCTAATACGTGCCCGTACTCCTCACGGTTCACCACAAGTACCCTGTCTGTGAGCCACCTGCAGTAGCGCTTCAGCTTGCTCGTGGCAGTTGACAAGAGGGCCTTCCTCCGGAGCGACACAGCACACGGGGGAACCAGAGGCTCCTCCAGCCAGAACAGAGGCTCCTCCAGCCAGAGAATGACCTCGACGGGGCATTCAGCATCAACCAGAAGCTTGGCAAACCCCCGGAAGATCACAGCGCCGGGCTCCCTGGCCCTTCCAACAACACCCGCGACGGTATCGCACGCCTTGAAGGCAACCTCAAGCGGCAGCTCGTCCCGAATCCGTGATGTTGGATTGTCTGAAGTCTTTCGGAAATCTTTCACTTCGATGAATGTGAGCACCCCTTCTCGCGAGCCGAGAATGTCGACGCCCTTGCAGCCCCGTCTGTGCTCGTTGCCATCCTTGTCGGTCTTCCAAACACCGTTGAGTTTCCTGATTCCATCCTGGTATTCGCGTGAATCGTCGTATTTAAGAACAGTCCAGGACTCGCCAAACCGGAATTCGACATCTTCTACGGTGATTTCCGTCGTCATGCCTCCGGCTCCCCGTGCCTGCGCCCCTGTGCGAACAACTTGCTCTCCCTATCATAATGCGCCGCAAACTCATCGAGGATTGAATTGTGCTCAAGGTCCGCCAGCGTAGCGCCGGACTCGACGTCAACCGCCCCGTCGGGTTCTCGGTTGAACGCGAAGAAGCGTGTCGACACCTGAGGATCCGTTTTGTACTCTACAGCAAGTGACAACTCGTGACTCAGCAGGTAATCATGCGTCGCGACGAACACCTGCACTCCGCCATCTGCGAGCGTCCGAAGTACCTCGGCGATCTTAGTCACCAACTTCGGGTTGAGATTCGCCTCCGGCTCGTCCCAGAAGAGAGCCCCATTCTTCATGAGCGAACCGTTGTTGATCAACTGAACGAGGCTGGCTATCTTGCGGAAGCCTTCCGCCAGAAGCTGCGCCTCCACAATGCCGTCCGAAGAGTCGACTTGGAAGCGCCCATCGTTGATTGAGACTTTCCCACCCAGGATATCTTCAAGCGGCCCGACAAGTTGTGCAGCTTGCTTGAGGCGCGGGCCCCTCGTCGGCAGGCCGCTCAGGGACTTGCACAGGTCGTAATAGGTCTCGTCGAATGACAGCTCTCTCCCATCGTAGGCATCAACGAATCCCTGATACATTGCCAGCGCCTCGCGTGAGGGGATGAAGAGGCTGGGCCCGTAAGCGTCTAGTGTGTCTTTTTGCAGAGTAAGAGTGTCCCAGGTGGCCAGCTTAAATCCAAGGCTGCCGACGCTTGTTTTCAATGCGACATTTGACCAGCCGCGCTCAACCTGACGCTGAACAAGCCGACCAGGCCCCGACTTGTCGGGCTTGAATACGCCTGCCAGTTTCTCCTTCAACCGCGCGGCAATACGTTTGAGATCGCTTATCTCATCTTTTTGTGCGCCTTCGTGCGTTTTCAGGATCGAGTACATCAGCTTCATCGCATGGGATTTCCCCGTAGCGTTTGCGCCGATGAAGACGTTCAGGCCTTCCGCAAACTCCAGCTTGACATCGCGGAACACCGAGAATTTCTCCATGTGCAGCCGTTTGACGCTCATTGAACCACCTCTTCAGTCTTCAGGCTATCGATACCTTGGCCGTTGATGTTCTTGACACCCGCGCCTCCGTGCCCGCCCAGCCCGAAGATCGTGTTCATCTGAAGCTTGAGCAGCCGGATGTACGGCCAAGCGTCCGCTCGGGCAGCCGTACGGCGTTGCCCGGCACGGAGACCCCTGCCACGAACCGCGGCACACGCCCAATCTTACATCTTCTTGTTCACAACCTCCAATATCTCCCCCTCCATCGCCATCGCTTTCTCTTCGATCTCCCTCCCGCGGGTGAGGAAGTCTTCGACGATCTTCTTATCCTCCAGGCCGGCGCAGTTGATCTTTACATTGAGGAACGCGCCCATGACGGCGGAGCGGGCGGCTAATGCTCCCACACCGGCGTCGGAGATGGAGGTTTGTAGGCCTATCTCGGCCATCGCCTTCATCACCTCCAAGCACTCGTACGACTTTTGCATGACGCGGAAGGGCACTTCGATCGCGCCCACCGTCGCGTCCTGGATGACCTTTTTGCGGGCGGCCTTTTCCGCGTCCGTGCCTTTGGGCAGGCCGAAGGCGTCCATGATTTTGTTGAACGCGTCGGTGTCCTCGTCGATCAGGCGGAGCAGCTCCTCGTGATACTCCTTGCCCTTAACCGCCCAGTCGGAGTACTCCTCCCAGCGGTCGTCCCAGCCCCGCTTGTGGGCGGAAAGGTTGGCCACCATCGTGCCCAAGGCGATGCCCATCGCGCCCAGGGCCGCCGCGCCCGACCCGCCGCCGGGAGCGGGTGCCTCAGAGGCCGTCGCGTGTACGAAAGCGGTCAACGACATGTCCACCAGACGCTTGCCGGCCTTGGTCGCGATGGCGTACTCGATGATCTTCTCTTCCGGCTTGAAGGGATAAAGCTCATCAAGGCCCATCGACTTGACGGCGATCTTGATGATCTCCGCATCGGGAATGCCGAAGGAGCGCTCCTGCTTGCGCAGGTAATGCTTGCCGGCATCGAGCATGGCCTTTAGCGGGATCAGCCCGACCAACTCGGAGCCCGTGACGCGCACGCCGCGGGCCTCGGCGTTCTTGCACACCTCATCAAAGGCGACGTGTACCGGCGTGACGCTGATGTTGGTCAAATTCATTGAAATCTGCGCGACGCCGTATTCCTCGATGAACCAGCCTATGCCCTTGACGCACTTGAGCGAGCCGGGCAGCCACACGGGCTTGCCGTTCTCATCGGTTGCCACCTTGCCGGTGAGGGTGCCGCCGACGGTCTTCTTGCGTCCTTTCTCGCGGACGTCGAAGGCGATAGCGTTGGCCCGGCGCGTCGAGGTTGTGTTGAGGTTGACGTTGTAAGCGATGAGGAAATCGCGGGCGCTGACGGCCGTCGCTCCGGACTTCGGGTTGAACTTGGCCGGCCCGAAGTCAGGCTTCCACTTGGGCTTGGACAGCCTGTCCTTGAGCCCTTCGTATTCGCCCGCGCGCACGACGGCGAGGTTGCGACGCTCCTCGGTCAGCGCGGCGTTCTCGTAGCAATAGACGGTGATGCCGACTTCCTCGCCGAGCCGCTTGGCCAGCTTGCGGGCGTATTCGACGGTCTCCTCCATGGTGATGTTGGAGACCGGCACCAGCGGGCAGACGTCGGTGGCGCCGAAGCGCGGGTGCTCGCCGTGGTGCTTGCTCATGTCGATAAGCTCGGCGGCCTTTCGCACGGCCCTGACGGCGGCCTCCAGCACGTCGTCTGGTGCGCCGACAAGGGTCACGACCGTCCGGTTGGTGGCTTTTCCCGGATCGACGTCCAGCAGCGTTACACCCTCGACGGTCTCGATCTGGTCGGTGATCTGCTTGATAATTGACATATCGTTCCCTTCGCTGAAGTTGGGAACGCATTCGATTAGCTGGTTACTCATGGGCACTACTCCTCGTGGTCCGCGGGTTC
>JAUWNF010000651.1 GCA_030612785.1 Phycisphaerales bacterium | reverse complement strand
CCCGCTCCACGATCCGATGGAAAGGTCCACCAGATACCCCAATTCGAAGAGATTGATGTGTCCGTTGTTCTCGGCGCTCATGGTCTTTCTCCCGTCACACGGTGACTTTCCGTTGCTTCTTTCCTCCGGTCTTCTTTGGCTCAGGATTAGCCTGTTTTGCCCTGGTCTTGCACCAGTCGCGAATTGCCTGGATACGTTGCGGCTCGGTCTTGGAGAGCGGGACAATCGACTTGACCGCATTCGTCAGGTGTTCGACGCCAAGGGTGGCGTTTTCCGAGAATGCCATCTTCATCCCCAGTTTTACCGACTGCTCGATGTCGGCCCCGGTGTACCCCTCCGTGACCCCGGCCAGTTCCTCGATGGCGGCCTTGCCGATCTGCTGGCCCCGCCTCTTGAGGTGGCTGTCGAAGATGGTTGCCCGTTCTGCTTCCTGCGGCACGTCGAGCCCGAAGATTTCGTCGAAGCGGCCCTTGCGGCTGAACTCCGGCGGCAGTGACCGCACCTCGTTGGCCGTCGCCACCACGTAGACGGGCGAGGTGCGGTCGTTGAGCCACTTGATGAACTGGCCGAAGACCCGCCGGGAGGCGCCTCCGTCCAGGTCACCGCTGCCGCCAAAACCCTTCTCGATTTCGTCAAGCTGCAACACACACGGGGCCACCCGCTCCAGGATGCGAATCGCCTCGCGCATGTTGCCCTCGGAATCGCCGACGTACCTGGACATCAGGTTGGCCACGTCCATGGCGATGAGCGGGAACCCGAACTCGCTGGCGATGGCCAGAGTCAAAAGCGTCTTGCCGCAACCCGGAATGCCTACCAGCAACAGCCCCTTGGGCGGCTCCAGCCCGAACGCCTGGGCCTCCTTGCTGAAACACGGCTTGTCCAGCAGAACGTGATCTTTGAGCGCTTCGTACCCGCCGACGATGGACAATCCGCCCTCCGGCGGCTCGGAGTAGGTCAGGATGCCGGACGACCGGATCACCCCGGCCTTCTCGTGGAGAATCGTCTGGCACGCCCGGCCGTTCAGACCCTTGTGCTTGCGCAGGGCCAATGCCACCCGGTCGATGGTCTGGCTCTCGGTCATCCCCTTGCAGGCCCGCACGATCTCCGGAACTCTGTCTTCGCTGACCTCGACTTTCTTGCCGTCCGCGGTCTCCAGCCCTTCGCAGGCGAAACGCACGTGCCGTTCAATCTCGTCCTCGTCGGGCAGGCTCAGTTCCATCTCGGTGATGTTGTGTCGCAGACTGTTGGGGATCGGCAGGTGGGGGCCGACGAAGACGACGGTCTTGGCCTCGTTGGACAGGACTTGCCTCATCTCGTCCAGCCAGCCGATCACCACGTCGAACTCCGGGTAGGTCTCCTGCCGCATGTAGAACCCGAAGTCCTTGAGCACGAAGATCGCGTTCTCATCCCCGATGTTGGCGATACCCTGGATGGCGAGGTCCGGCTTGTTGGTGTCGTTCAGCGCTTCATCCTCCTGCCCATCGTCGTCGTCGGCTTGCCAACCGGTGACGATGGACCAGGTGAAGACCTTGCGCTCCGGCTTCATGGCCTTGGCGGCGGCCCGGATCAGTTCGATGGCCCGGTCCTTTTCGTGGGTGATCACGCTGAGCAGTGCGTGACCGGAAAGGATGTAGTCAGTCAGGTCGTCTCGGAACATGATCGAAGTCCTCCCTCCTAATCTGAAACGGGCCACGCAGGCCCCCCGTCGTCGCGGTCGAGGATTTTCTGCAAGGCGAACGCCTCGCGCCGGCTGGCGGCCGCGTCCATGCGGAGGTACTGCATGGCGATGGCAACATGCTGAATCAGCACGTCGAGATCGTCCGCGTGGTCCGACGATCGTTTCCGGTTGAGCAGTCCGTCAGTGGCCAGGTCGGTGTCTTGACCAGCCAACAACGCCCGGAGTTGCCCGGCGATCCTCGTTTTGGTGCTCGCCCTCACCGACACAGTCCTCAGAGAAAACCCGCAAACTATAGATTTATCGGCACGATCGTTCCCTGATCGTCGCGAAACAGGCCGATCTTCCCGAGCAGCCGGTTCTCGGACGCCCGGCCCTCGTCGGCGGCCGAGCAGATCATCTCGTAATGGTGGTCGCAGATGCCGTGACCGAGATAGGGCAGCGCCGCCGGCTGCCGGCATCGTGGGAACTCACACGGCTCCATCGTCATCGCCCTCCTCTGCGGTTATGGGGCGCGTCAGCCCGTGTTGCGCCGACGGGGCCTCAGGATCATCCTCGAGAC
>JAUWNF010000245.1 GCA_030612785.1 Phycisphaerales bacterium | reverse complement strand
CGTGCGCGACATGATCGATCGCGCCTGCGCCCGCGATACGCCCGCTAGGCTGCATTTCACCGACAACTCCGACGAAGACCACATCGCCCGCATCCGACTGATCAAGCTGGAGGATAACGAAATCTACGCCGACGCCCCGCTCAGTGCTGATTCCAAAACCTCCCTCTCGAAGCATCAGCCGGTTATCGTCCACACGATGATCGAAGGCTCCCGCTACGCCTTTCACACACGCGTGGAACGTGTGTTCACCAAGGTGGACCTCAACGCCCATAAGCGAATCACCGCCATCACCCTCGCCCTTCCGAACAACATCACTCAGCGGCAACGACGGCAGTTCTTCCGTGTGTCCGTGGCCGGACATGCGGACATCCACGTCGCCTTCTGCGCGACGGTCCCCGGTCAGCCCGATTGTTGCCCCATCAACGCGGAGCAGTTCCGTGGGCGAATGGTCAACATCTCCGCAGGGGGGTTGTGCGTCATCGTCCCCATGAGCCAGCGCCGCCGTTTCGGCGCGGGCGAGCGTCTCTTTGTGGAGTTTGCGCTACCTGAGATCGACGAACCGTTCCAGTTATCGGTGGAGGTCCGCCGTACCAAAAAGGTTCACGAGGACACCGATACACTCTTGGGGTTACGATTCAAAACCGACCTCGCCTGGCCGGCGAGGCCGCTGATCCAGCAGATCACCCGGTTCATCGCCAACGAAGAACGACGCCAATTGAAGCGTAGGAGAGAACCATGAGCTCCCCACCAACCAACACGTCCGCGTACGCCATCGAACTTGATGAGCAACGGTCCCGACAATTGCTGGAACATGCCATACACGACGGCGCAGAAATCTCCGTTCTGCCGCACACGCGGGTCGATGGTTTGCCGGTCCACGCGGTCATCACAGGCTGCAGTGATGAAGGGTTGCTTATCAGACCGCAAGACGTCACTGCCGCCGATCCCGTGTCCCTGGTTTCGGTATACTGCGAGGCAACCATTCATCTGGAGGGAGCCCGCTTCCTCTTTTCGACGAACATCATCGACGTCTACGAAGAAGGCGACGACGTGCGACTGGAGATCGCCAAGCCGGCCCACCTCCACGTGCTTCAGCGACGGCGTTACCAGCGCAGAGACCTGCACAGCAAAACCCCCGTGCGGATTACGCCGACCGGGTGTGAGGACCGGCCGGCCCTGGAAGCCACGCTGCTCAACATCAGCACCGGTGGGCTGGCCTGCCGAACCGACCAGTCCAGTGCCGAGACGTGCGGCACGGAATGTCCGGTGAACGTGGAATTCACCGTTGCCGATTGCGCGGAGACCTTCCACATGCCCGCTCAGATCCGCAGCAAGATTCCGGGCGCGAGCACGGGGCAAGTTATCCTCTCGCTGGAGTTCGCCTCCGGCACCGAGACGGAAGCCCAACGCGAGAAACTCGCCGACGCGCTGTACAGCAATCTAGTCGGTCTTACAGGCGGATAATGTCATGGACCGCATGCAATACGTCGAGCCCACCCGGCGAGACGAGATCCTCGCCGAAGCCATCGAAAAAACCACGCCGGTGGTGGTGACCAGCCGCAATAGAACCGATTGGGTGACCCACAAGTCACACTTCCTCGCGGCGCCCGGTCTTCAACACCATCTGCTCATTACCGGCCCCTTGACCACCAAGAACGGCGCGATCACCACGCTCACGCGCGGCGAGCAGATCGGGGTTTCGTTTCGTCGAGGGCACAAGAAGTGCCTGTTCGGCAGCGTCGTCGAAGATTTGCAGGAATACCCCCAGGCTGTCGTGATCGAATGGCCCGAGCAACTCCAGGAGTTCCAGCGCCGCGTTTACCACCGCTCGACCCCGCCGCGCGGCGTCACCATTGAAGTTTGCCTTTGGCCCGCGGACACTCACGGGCACACCGCACCAGCCCTACCACCAGAGGACGCCTGTCACGGAACACTGAACGACCTCTCCGTGGGCGGTATCAGGATCAAGACGCGGACGAATCCTTCCTTCAGGATCGGGCAGACCATCGTATGTCATTTCGTTCACAGACGCGGGGCTCCACCGATGTCTCTGGAGGCCATGTTTCGCCACAGACAGCGCGAGCCGAACGAGAGCGAATCGCTTGGGCTTCAGTTCGTCGGGCTCGAAGCGACCCCCGGCGGGCGGAAGCGCCTGGTCCGCCTCGCCCAAATCGTCTCTGAGTTTCAGCGTTCGCACTACGGCGCCGCGCACCGCCGCAGGCACGCCCGGTATGCGCACAGTCGATAGTGATGTAGCTCCGTCGGCTCTATCCTGACGCCTACCGCATCCGCCGGAGGTAGGAGATCATCACGTACCCCTCCGCCGTGCGTTTGGGTCCGGCCAGGTTGCCCAACCGACGCGCGGCGGCGAGCAGGTGGCGCGTGTGGAAGAACTCGTAGAAGACGGCTGTCGGATCGTGACTGGCAGAGGGTGTGGTTTGGTCGAGGGCGATACTGCTGATGCCCGCATCGCTCATCTGCTTTTGCAGGCGGTCGAGTTCCTCGGCCGAGGTGCCGAAGAGAAATTCGCGAAACGCCTCAACTTCGTCCTCACTGGGGTTGGGACGGGTGAAGTAGTCCACAAACTCAGGGTCGCACCCGTTCTGGAAAAGCTCGAAGATCTCCTGCGTGCCCATTAAGGTGCCGCCGGTCACCGTGATCCGCTGGCGTGCTTGCCAGGTGGCTTCGAGAATGGGAAAGAACTCGCGCACACGATAAGTCAGACGGTGCTCCCAGATTTGGGCCAACGCCACTACTGCTTTCTCGCGCACGGCGTGCTCCACTTGCGCGTCGCAGGCGATGGTCGAGAGGACTTCTTCCGCCAACTTGGTGTACAGGCACACGTGAAACCGCCGGGTAGCTTCTTCACGGCAGCGCCGCCCGCTCTCGCCTTGCAGGACCTCGGTGCAGACGTGCCGCAGCAAGCGGTAGAAGTTGCTTTCCGCCATGTCCAGGGCCCGGCCGAGCAACGCCCGGGTGGGGATGAGAAGGTCGAAGTTGGCCGGATTGGATTGGCTGAGCGCTTCGACCAATGTGTCGAGCCCGCGCGTGCGGCTGCCCAGCTTCTGCTCACCGAGCGGTGAGGGATATTGCGCCAGGGTTTCACCGAGCCATTCGAGGCAGGCCATTTGTTGCTGGATGGTCCGCTTGAGGTTCGCGGCTTCGGGATGGCCGCACTCTTTGACACGGTTGTAAATGGATTCGATGGCTTCGCGTTCGTCCGGTGTGAAGGGGCTGTTGGGGCCGTATTGAATAGGTGTAACATCCATCTCGCAACTCACTCTTTGCCGAGTGATCCGGATCGCCGTACCGTGTACAGGCTACCACAGCCTGAGCCCGTTTTCAAAGGGTCGCGTGTGATAGGCTCTCTAGTCGATCGCGGAAGGTCGCCCAGCATGGGGCGCAGGGTTCCGGCAACGGTTTCTGCTACAATGGTGTTCCCCTCGACCGTCAGGTGGAAATCGTCCAGGAATAGCGCGGGCTTAGCGTTGATGGCCGCCTCCGCGTCGGCAACGGGTACGGCGTGGCACCGGGCGATCTCCAGGGTGGTCTGGCGGACCGCGCGCATCGCCTCCCTGACACTCCGCGACGAAACCAACTCGCCATCGGGAAGATGGAAGGTCAGATTGCGTATGAAGTGTGCCGGGTTTGGCCCGTGCGTAGTGGGCGAACGGGCGTACACGTGGGCCTGCGTGGCGAGCACCACTTGGCTGCCGTCCTGCCGGCACAGTTGAACCAGGTAGCCCAAATGGTCCCGGAACGACTCGAGGCTCGGAAAACTCTCCAGGCCCACGTCGACTTCCATGTCCGTGCGCCTCGGGAAAGGCGCCGGCGTACTTGGGAAGAAACCCTGGCGGCGGTGTGCCGTCCGACCTGAGCGTAGCGCCGAGTAGTAGTTGCGGTCGATGCCGGTGGTCGCGCATACGAACCGGTAGACGGCCGACGAACGCACCAAGTCCCCGAGGTGCCGGTCCACATTCTCCAGCCCCCTCCGCCTGACAGTCTGCAAGATTGCGCGCATCGGCCCCTGGTAGGACCCATAGTCCCATTCAAACGGTGGCTCGCGCGGCTGGGGAAAACTGCGGCACAGGTCGTTTACGCCATGCATGATAACGACGGCGTCGGGCTGGTAGTAGCGCAAGAGCAGGGAGTAGTTGACCAGCGAGTCGGCTGTCGTGTACCAGGGGAACCCGGCGTTGATGACCTCGATGTCGTAGCCGTCGTCGCGCAGGATGCGCTCCAGCACCATCGGCCACGCTTCGGCAGGCTCGACGCCGGTGCCCCAAGTGGTGGAGCCGCCTAGGCATACGATCCGGAAGCCCGTCGATTTGCCACGCTGAGGAGTACGCCCGCGAAAGGCGCGCACCCACTCACCGTCGACGCAAATACGCCTGGTCATCTGGAGGTGCGCATGATAGTGGATATCGGGATCGATGCGCTTGACCGTGTCCCGCACCTCAGCCGCCCGGAGAAAACCACGCAAACCCAATTCTACACCAACCAGTACCAGAACCCAGAGAACTGCAATGAAGGCAAGCCGTTTGCGGAAGGAGATTCGGCGACGGTCTTTTACCTGGGCCTCCTTGCCCGACCACAGGCACCGCACCCACCCCACCGTGCAAAGAACGGCGACGGCATTGGCGGCAAGGGCCATGGCGAACCACTGCACGCCGTACCACCCCAGAACAGCCGGTTCCTCAGCGCGCCTGGTCAGCCAGAAACCTGCGCAGAAGGCGAGACACAGTGTGGTCAGGAAAACGGCGACCAGACGGCAAATGACGGTGACATGGCGCTTCCTCGCATACGCCGGGTTGGGTCCTGGTGTATCCACGCGGAATAGAATCTATCAGGACCGTCAGAAAATCAAGGCATTGCGCCAGGGGGAGGAGCTGACCTGTCCTGTTCTGAGGTGCCGTGAACCTAGAACGCGTTCTAGCTTTCCCAGTCAAGTGCCAGGGCTTGCTCGATATCTGAAACGCCGAAGATGCCCAAGGCCCTCCCGGTCTCTGATACAGCACTGGCATAGATGTAATCGATGTTGATGCCGGCCAGCGACAGGGTGCGCGCTATGCTGGCAAAGCCTCCCGGAATGTTGGGCATCTCCAGCGCCAGGCATTTTGCCGTAGTGTAAGCCACGCCGGCATCCGACAGGGTCTGCTTGGCCGATTCCGGGTTGCCCACTACCAGACGCACGCCCCGGGCATCGGTATTGTCAAGAACGGCCATCGCTCTGACGTTGATTCGGCGGTCAGATAGATGACCGCACAAGTCGGCAAGAACGCCGGGTCTATTCTCCAGAAACACCGTGATTTGTTCCACTTGCTCACAGCGGAGCTTCATCAGTCGCCATCCGTTTTTGGGACAGGAACCTAAATCGAGCCGATTGCGCCACTTATGAGCGGCAATCGCCGTTTCCGCGACGGTACGCGGGTCCAGCACGCGAGCAGTGTAAGCGGTTGTACGCCACTGTCAACGCGTGTTGTCGCGTTACCGAGTCGGTACACTGGAACCGGGGCGGGGTGCTTTCCTCGCTCCGGTTTCGGCTGCTACATGAAGCACCGAGGGACGGGTGGTGAACGGGAATCGGTTACCAACATGTTCTTATGTTGCAGCGGTCTTCGCATTGTGTCGAGTGTTTAGAATCGTTACAATGACGGTATGGGTTTGGTGGGGAATGGAACCAGCCCACAATAGATATGGCTTTTTGCGTCGCGGAGCCGACGCCAAAAGCCTATTGGACGGAGCGCGTGGCGGTGGACTCGGTAGAGTCG
>JAUWNF010000445.1 GCA_030612785.1 Phycisphaerales bacterium | reverse complement strand
GGCCTCGAGTTGCAGCCGATGGTCCGCAGTGACACTTGCGGTCACCCCGGTCACCGTGTCGTTGATCTGCGTCACCAGCGATTCCAGGGTGGTATCCGCACCTTCGCCATCCAAATCGATCTGAATCTGGTAAGCCACGGGTGTGTTGGTGGTGTCGTCGGATACCACGATGAACAGGCTCCCGTTCTGCGGCGTGAGTCCCAAACCGGCCTCTGCGCTGTTCAGCACCGCCGTGGGGTCGAGCAGGCTTTCCGTCCCGATCACCGAGGTGAAGCCGACCAACCCCTGCCCGTCGGAATGAATGCGGTTGACTTCGGCGATGATGCCCGCGGCCAGTTCGTCGATCCGCCCGATCCCGCCGTAGGCGTGCTGGTCGCGCGCGTTGACCAAGCCCAGCAGGGTCCCTCCACGGGGGTGGATGTCCGCCCCGGTGTCGGCAAAAGAAACCGCGGTGCGCACGAACTCGCCATCGAGCCGCTGCTCGGCCGCCAGTTCGCGGGCCACGCTGCCTTGTACCAGGGCTTCACTGCCGATGAACACGTAAAGTGAACCGTCCTCCTGCACGCGCGTATCCACGTCCACGATCTCGCTCAGTCTGCGGAGCAGGGCGTCGCGCTGATCGCGCAGCGCGTTGGCCGGTGCGCGCCCTCCCGCCTCGGCGGCTACGATCTGCGTGTTGAGCTCGGCGATGTCGGAGGCGATGCCGTTGACCTGCTCCACCAGGGTCGCGATCTGCTCGTCCGCCGCTTGGCCGAGCGCGAGCAGTTCCGCACGCACTTGGCGCAGCGCCGACGCCAGCGAGGCCCCCTCGGCGATGGCCACCGCGCGGATGGCCGTGTCTGAGGGGTCGTTATGCACCTCGTCCAGGCTGGTGAAAAACGCGCTCATTCGACCGGCCAGACCGATACCCGTGAGTTCGTCGAACATCACCTCGACTTGCGAAAGCGTGTTCTCCTCCGCCAGTACGGCATGTTGCCCACCGATGGAAACCCGCAGCCGGTGCTCGAGGGCCTCGTCCAGACTCCTTTGCAGCGAGGTTAGCGCCACCCCCGCGCCCGGCCTGAAACCTTCCGGCAGCGGCGCGCCGTTCACCGAACCCAGACCTACCGCCTGACGCGTGTAGTCCGGGTTGCCCGCATTGGCCACGTTGTTACCCAGAACTTGCAGAGCACTCTGATAGCTCATCAGCGCGCTGCGCCCGATCTGTAATGCCGAGGTCATTAGACTCATCGCGTCACCCCGTCAATTCAAAGAGCTGGCGATTCCTACTCGGTAGCGCCCTCCCGTGCGGCGAATAGGTGTCCGGACGCCCGCCTGAGGCTGACACCGCCTCGAACACGCAACGCAAGTGGTGGAGCACCTGCTGGGCGATCAGGGCGGCAACGCGGTTGAGCTCTACCACTTCACCAGCCACCCCGCGCAAACGCCCCACGGCACCCAGGAACTTGGCGCGTAAGTTCCCTTGGATGCGTTCGGCAAGTTGCCTGGTGGGCATGCGCCGCGCCACCTGCGGGTTGATGCCGTACCCGCGGCCGATCGCCTCCATCAATTGCCGGCGCAACCCTTCCTGCTCCTGAATGGTCTTAACCAGGGACTCTTCGCGGACCGTGCAGGCCCGCAACCCCTCCGTGTTTCCGCTGCGCATTTGCTGGATTTTCTCGCGAATCAGACTCAGCAACTCCCGCTGTAGTTCAGTCAACCGGTCCAGAACGACCAGGAGTCCGGGCAGCCGTTGGTTTGCGGTTTCCTCTGTCACTTTGCGTCTCCTGTCGATTCAGTCGTTCGCGACGATCCCCAATGTAGCGTCACCCCTTGTGGGTGACGAAGAGCGTAGCGTCACCCCTGTGGGTGACGAAGAGCGTAGCGTCACCCCTTGTGGGTAACGAAGAGCGTAACGTCACCCCTTGTGGGTAACGAAGAGCGTAACGTCACCCCTTGTGGGTAACGGAAAACGAGGCTGCGCCGCCCACAAGGGGCGACGCTACAGATCAAGTCGACACTCCCTCGATGATGCGTAGCTGTTGAGACGACAATCGTTCAAACAAAGCCATGGTCAGTTCGTTGCGGCCGGACTGGCCCGCGCGGGTCGCCAGTTCGGCATCGAGCTGAGCCTCAAAGACTTTCTCGCCGTGGCCGCCGTGGCCCAACTCGCTACGCAACGGACTACTCCGCATCTGCTTAAGCAGCGTTCCGTAAAACACCGCCCCGACAATCTCGCCCGCGGCCTCACGCAGCCGCGCCAAACGCGGATCGTGCGCGAGATCAAGGCTCTGGATCGAAGCTATAGTCGACAACGTGTGTTCTCCCTATTGATCGCCGGCGTCCCCACCGGTCGAAGCTCGTCACGGTCACTCTTCGCGCATCAGCTTCGCGTGCAACTTGCCCTGCCGGTGAATCTCCTCGAGGACGTCGATGCGGTCCTCGATGGGCACGTTGAGCCGGTTCAGGGCCTCCAACAAATCCGCCACGTTCCCCCCACCGGCCTTCGCCGGATCCACCGCCACGAACATCTGAGCCTGTGGAATCGGCGTCGCGTCGGTATTGCCCAGGTCCGCCGCCGCGACCGTGATGGTCAAACCACGCTTGGAGATCACCACCGGGGAGACCTTGGCATCGCCGCTGACCACAATGGTTCCGTTGGTGCGGTTGATGATTACCCTGGCTTCGGCGGAGGGCATGAGCAGGCGGGTCGTCTGGATGTCACTGATCCAGCGTGCCGGATCCCGCCCTTCGGGCAGCAGGACCACCACGTTCTTGGGATCCGCCGCCACCGCCACGCGGGTCACCATGGCGACGTCGGACAAGTCCGAGTTCACCACGTTGGCGATTTCCGAGGCCAGTGCCCAACTGGCGTGCTCGTCTTCGAGCACCAGGGTGACGTACCTCTGGTCCAAGTCGATCCAGTCGTTGGTGTGCGGAAGCTCCCGCCCGTAAGCGCAGTAGCCAACGAGGATATCTTCTTCGAGCGTAGCACCGCGATGGATCACGCCGCTGGTTTCGATTTTGGGATCGGGCAGTTCGATGCGCCCGCCGGCGATGGCGTACACCGGGCTGCCCACGCTCGGATCGTGAAACAGTAATGGCACCGGGAGCAGGCGCCCGCCGACGAGGCTCTTGGCCGCCCCGAACGTGGAGACGTGCACGTCGATGCGCTCACCCTCCCTGCCGCCGGTCTCGGGCGTAACCGCGTTGACGAACACGATGGCCACGTTATTGGTGTCTTTCAGTTCTTCGATGGTCTGCACCGGGTTGGCGAACTTTTCGAGTGCCTTGGCCAGCGGGCGCATGGCGGAAGTGTAAGCAGCGCCGTCGCCGGTGCCGTTCAGTCCGACCACCAGCCCCATCCCCACCAGCCGGTTGATCCGTTGGCCTTTGAGGTGGGTGACGTCCCCCACTCGGGCGATCACGTCGGCGGCGCGCGCCGGCCCGGCGCCGGTCAGTAGCAATGTCAGAACAATGATCCACGTGCGACGCATGGGGTTTTCCACCTTAGCCGGAATTAGTCATACCGCAGAGAACACAGCGCGGCCGCGGGCCGCAACCAACGGCAAAAGGCAACAGGCAACAGGCGGGTGCCCCATCCCGTTGGCGGGCAATGCCCGCCTCGGGGTGGGGGACGACCCATGCCACACTTCGTTAAACACGAACGCGTAATGGAGGGGTACCCAGCTATCGTCAATCTCCAATCGTCAATCCCCAATCAGAAGGGCTTGATCTTGTCAAGAATCTTC
>JAUWNF010000537.1 GCA_030612785.1 Phycisphaerales bacterium | reverse complement strand
GTTGTGGCTGGGCCAGCCACCTGGGCCCATTACGCGCGCTTCGAGCCGATGGTCGCCTCAGAGGAACTAGCCGCTTTAGATGCCTACCGATCCGGGCGTGAGCCGCAACCGCCCGCCCCGCATGGGCGAACGCTACTGATCGACCTTACCCATTATCATCTGTTCGCGGAACCAGCTACTCAGGAGCATCGCGAGCGGGCCCTGCACCACGCGCGGCGGGAAGTCGCGCGTGCCCCAAGCGATGCCCGAGCCTGGTTCTATCTAGGCCTGGCCCTGCGACACAACGGCGCGCCGGCCGCGGAAATTCGCCAAGCCTGGGAGCGGAGCCTGAGGCTAAAGCCCAGCGAGATCGTCGAGCGTCACCTGGCGGAGTTGGAGTAGGGTAGCTGTCAGCTATCAGCCATCGGTTTTGGTGCGAGGCTAACTAACCTGTTTGGTAGCCGTTCACGGGCATCATCACATATTCTATTGTTTATCCGCAGATATTCACAGATTTTCGCAGAAAGCTGTCTCTGTGAGGTGTTATCTATCTGCCAAATCTGTGTCATCTGCGGATGTATTTTTCTCCGTGTGAACGGTTACCCTGTTTGGTTCCGGCTACGCCGGGATAGGGCGCGCACGGTGTCGACGATCATGGCGATGGCCTTATCAATCTCTTCTTCCGTGGTGCCGCGTCCCACGCTGAAGCGAACCGTGCCGAACGCGACGTCGTCCGGCACGTTCATGGCCTCTAGCACCGGTGACTTCTCGCGCACGTCGCCGTGACAGGCCGCCCCCGCCGATGCGCACAGATCAGGCATCTCCACCAGCAGATCAGCCGCGATCAGCCCGCGGAAACCGACGCTGAGCGTGTTCGGCAGACACTTTTCCGGGTGCCCGTTGAGCACCACCATATCGCCCAGGGCCTCGCGCAAACCCGCCCAGAGCCTATCGCGCAGAGCGGGGATTCGCGGATCGCCGAGCTTCGCTTTAGCCAAGGCCGCCGCCGTTCCCAGGCCGACGATCGCCGCCACCGCCTCGGTGCTTGCCCGTCGTCCCCCTTCGTGGCCGGCACCGTGGAGCAGTGGTTCGATCTCGACGCCGTTGCGGATGTACAACGCCCCCACGCCCTGCGGCGCGTACAGCTTGTGCCCGGCCACGGTCAGCATGTCCACGCCAAGCTGATCGACCAGCGTGGGAATCTTCCCCACAGACTGCGCCGCGTCAGTGTGCAGCCAGATGCCCCCCTCGCGAGCGACTTCGGCTATTTCGGGAAGCGGCGGGATGGTGCCGACCTCGTTGTTGGCGTGCATGACGGAGATCAAAATGGTGTCGGGACGCACTTCGTTGGCGATCGCTTGCGGATCGACCAGCCCCGTCCGGCCGACCTCCACGACGGTGACCTCAAAGCCCTGGGTCTCAAGGAACCGGCAGGGTTGTATGACCGCGGGATGCTCGATGGCCGTCGTGACGATGTGACGCCCACGGTGTCCCTTGGCACAGGCGACGCCCTTTATCACGTGGTTGTTGGATTCCGTGCCGCCCGAAGTGAAGATGATCTCGTCGGGATGGGCTCCGAGCAGGTCTGCCACCTGCTTTCGCGCCCGGTTGATGGCCATGCCGAGTTCCGCCCCGGCCAGATGGGGGCTTGAGGGATTGCCGTGGAACTCGCCCAGGTATGGCAGCATCGCCTCGCGCACCGCCGGCTCTACCGGCGTCGAGGCGTTGTAATCGAGGTAAATCATCAGCCGTTCTCCAGTGGTTTCGGTCCCCGCGCAGCAGGGTGCCCCATTCTTCGCGCAGCGAAGGGTGGGGGACCGATGCCATTTTAGCAACCCCGCCCCGCGCCCACGAGTGGCACGGTGCTTGCCGGTATGGTACAGAAGCGTTTGATAATGGAGTGCGTGTAGACGCACCTTCCGCGGTCGTCCTCCCGTCGACCAGATAGAAAGTGCGTCTGGGACGCACCCTACAGTTTGTCGCCCGGAGGCGGCGCCGAACGATCACCGGCGGGATCAGGAGTCTTCAGACATGAACGTGCTGATTGCTGACAAGTTCGAGAAGGCGGGCGTCGAGAATCTGCGGGGTCTCGGATGCGAGGTGATCCAGGATCCTGAACTTGCGGGCGATACGCTGCGCGACGCGGCGGCCAAGACCGCTTGCGAGGTTCTCGTCGTTCGTTCGACCAAAGTGCCGGCGGAGATCATGGACGCCGCCAAGAACCTCAAGCTCATCATCCGGGCGGGCTCGGGTTACGACACCATCGACAGCGCCGGTGCGGCCAAGCGCAACATCCGGGTGTGCAACTGCCCCGGCATGAACGCGGTGGCTGTGGCGGAACTGACCCTGGGGCTGATGATCGCTATCGATCGCCGCATCGCCGACAACGTCGTCGACCTGCGCAAGGGCGTCTGGAACAAGAAGGAGTACGGCAAAGCCCGAGGTTTGAAGGGCCGAACGTTGGGCATCGTCGGGCTGGGGCGCATCGGCTGCGAGGTCGCCCAGCGGGCGGCCGCCTTCGACATGAATCTGCTCTACACCGACATCATCGAGCGTAAGGACATGGAGGAGAAGCTCGGCCTGCGCAAAGTCGAACTCGATCAACTCCTGGCTGAGGCCGACTTCATCAGCCTCCACGTGCCGGGCGGCGAAGGCACTAAGCATTTCATCAGCGAGGCGGAACTGGGCAAGATGAAGCCAACCGCCGTCCTGCTCAATTGCAGTCGCGGCGGGGTCATCGACGAGAAGGCGTTGGCCAAAGCCATCGAGACGGGCAAGATCGGCGGCGCGGGTCTGGACGTTTATGAGATCGAGCCCAAGGCGACCGACAAGGACTTCGCCGACCCCGTCGTGCGAGTGCCCCGCGTTTACGGCACCCATCACATCGGGGCGTCAACCGATCAGGCACAAGGCGCCGTGGCGGATGAGGTCGTCCGTATCATCGAGAACTTCAAGAACTCCGGAATCTTCATTAACTGTGTCAACGAGGCTAAGTAGCGACGGCGCCCCATGCGTTCCTGTGGCAGGCGCGGGGCACTACGGCGATTCCTGCCATTCAACCGTGTAGGTATAGCCGCCTGTGGACGGGTCCTGAGGGGGGGCACCGCTGAACAGGTCGCCGGCCTGTGACGCGGAGACGGCTCGGTCGTAGATGGCCACTCGGTACAGCTTGCCCAGCCAGGGACGATCGTTGGTGTTCTCGTTG
>JAUWNF010000135.1 GCA_030612785.1 Phycisphaerales bacterium | reverse complement strand
GACGGTCGCGGTTCCGTAACATCGGACACCGGAGTCATGCCTCAAAAAATCCTGCGGCGAAGCCGCATCTATTGCGCTTCCATCGGTTCTTGGGCTACCCACAGATTCTGCGGTAGAGCCTCATAGTATACCGCGCAAATCTCGTTCAGGCCGGGAGTCTCAAGTGTTGTGCGAAGCGAATCACGCTTGATTGGACCATTAGCGGGGCAGTTTCACTCCACGTTCTTCGGCGATTTGCTCGGCCTTTTCGTACCCGGCGTCGACGTGGCGGATGATGCCGGTGGCGGGGTCGGCGGTGAGAACGCGCTGGAGGCGCCGAGCGGCCTCTGGGGTGCCGTCGGCGACGATCACTTGCCCGGCGTGGAGGGCGTAGCCAATCCCCACGCCGCCGCCGTGATGAACTGACACCCAACTGGCACCGCAGGCCGTGTTGACCAGCGCGTTGAGGATCGGCCAATCCGCGATGGCGTCCGAACCGTCCTTCATCCCCTCGGTCTCGCGGTTGGGCGACGCGACCGACCCGCAATCGAGGTGGTCGCGCCCGATGACGATCGGCGCGGAAACTTCGCCCTTGGCGACCAAGTCGTTGAAGATCAGGCCCATGCGGTCGCGCTCCCCATAGCCCAGCCAACAGATGCGACAGGGCAAACCCTGGAAGGCGACCCGCTCGCCGGCCAGCCGAATCCACCGGCACAGGTGCTCGTTCTCGGGGAACGTCTCCAGGACGGCACGGTCGGTCCGGGCGATGTCTTTCGGGTCGCCGGAAAGGGCACACCAGCGGAACGGGCCCTGCCCTTCGCAGAACAGCGGCCGAATGTACAACGGCACGAACCCGACGATGTCAAACGCGTCGTCCACGCCAACCTGCTGGGCCTGCCCGCGGATGTTGTTGCCGTAGTCGAACGTGACCGCCCCACGCTTCTGCAACTCGATCATGGAACGTACGTGCTCGCCCATGGTCCGCATGGATTCGCTGATGTATTTGTCCGGATCGCGCTCACGCAAAGCCAGCGCCTCGGCGTAGGTCATCCGGTTGGGCACGTAGCCGATTAAGGCGTCGTGGGCCGACGTCTGGTCGGTCAGCACGTCGGGAGTGATGTTGCGTTCGAGCAGTTCCGCCAGCATGTCCGCGGCGTTCATACACACGCCGACTGAAAGCGGGGCCCCGGACTCTTTCGCCTGGGTCACCCATTGCAGGGCCTGGTCGAACGAGCCGGTGGCTTTGTCCACGTACTTGTCGTGCAGGCGCTTGTCGATGCGCTGCTGATCGACCTCGGCTACCAGGCAAGCTGCTTCGTTCATGGTGGCGGCGAGCGGCTGAGCTCCGCCCATGCCGCCGAGCCCGCCGGTGCCCACCAGCCTACCCTTGAGCGACCCGCCGAAGTGCTTCCGGGCCGCCGCCCCGAAACACTCGTAGGTGCCTTGCAGAATGCCCTGCGTGCCGATGTAGATCCAACTGCCGGCAGTCATCTGGCCGTACATGGTCAGACCCATCGCTTCTAGCCGGCGGAACTCGTCCCAGGTGGCCCACTTGGGCACCAGCAGCGAGTTGGCGATGCGCACCCGCGGGGCGTCGGGATGGGTCTGGACCACGCCCACCGCGCGGCCGGACTGCACCAGCAGCGTCTCATCGTTTTCGAGTTCCTTGAGCGCGGCAACGATGCGGTCGAAGTCGGGCCAACTGCGGGCGGCCTTCCCGCTCCCGCCGTAGACGATGAGTTCGTCGGGCTTTTCCGCCACCTCGGCATCGAGGTTGTTCATCAGCATGCGCATGGCGGCCTCTTGGATCCAACCTTTGCAGGTGATGCCCGTGCCACGCGGGGCGGACACCCGTCGTGGTTTGCCCCTCGAAGTGTCGGTCATAATCAGGTTTCCTCCGCAGAGTCGGCGATGCTCTCGACATCGTTCAAGAACCGGCTCAAGCAATTCCCCACTTCAGACGCCGCGGCGTCATACGCCTCCAGGACCAACTCGATTCGGGCTAGGCGAAGCGTAGCACCGTAACTGTGGCGAAAAAAGTGCCGGAACGAACGCAACTCCTCCAAGCGTTCGCGCAACTGAGTGTCGATCACCGCAGGGCGGATCCGCGGAATCTCCAGGCTCATGCGTTGCAGCAGGTGTGCGTGCCAGCGGGCGGGATCGAGCCGGTTTTCAAAGGCAGTGGCGATGCGCCGAAAGGCACTTTCCCAACCGGTGTAGCTGTCGTGCAGAAGATATGCTAAGTATGCAAGGTTCTCTTGGGTGGGCTCGGACGGTAAACCGGCCCGCGCCCGGGCCAAGTCTCGTGCCAGCCGCTCGACCACGGCAAGATCGGCTTCGACCTCTTTTCGCAGCACGCGAAGATCGTCAGGATTGGGCATGGAGCACCTCTCCGTAAAACTCGACCAACTCGCAAAACTCCGGCGTGCTGTTCAAGTCCCGGACATCGACCGGAAACTCGGTCAGGGCGTCGAGGTGTCGCCGGAGTTCTTCCAATTCGGACGGGCTCAGACCCTCGACGGCGATGTCGATGTCGCTGCGGGGGTGGAACTTGTTCTTGGCCAGCGAGCCGAACAGCATCGCCCGGCGCACCCGTCCATCAGCGCGGATGGCCTCGACCAGCCGCGGCAAGTCCGCGCGGGCGCGATCCTGGGCCTCGGCGTTGCGCCGGACAAGCTCCGCGGTGTAGCGCTTCACGCTGTCCACGTAGGAAGACAGATCCATGCCCGCATCTTACAGCAGGCGGCAGTCCGAGCCTAGTGCTCTGTTATGCCCCGACTGATGGGTGGCCGAGGTTAGACCACATTTACGGTCCACACGGTCAAGCTCGATTGCTTCCTACGCGCTCCCTCCACAGCCCGAGGGATGACCCCGGTCCAGAGCCACTTACTATGCCCCGCTTGACCGTGCCACCCGGCTGTTGTCGGTGACAATGTGTTGTAGCGGCCGGCGGCTCGCCGGCCGAGGAACTCGACGGCCTTCGACATGGTCAAGGACCGAGCCGTCCCCCACCCCGAGGCGGGCTGTGCCCGCCAACGGGATGGGGCACCCGTGCACTCGCCGATCAGGTCAGCTCCCCCACCCGGCTTTCGACGGTTTTGGCAACCTTCTGTGCACGCAGCAGGGCGAGTGACTCTTCGATGTCTTCACCGAAGGAGCGGTCGCGGTCGGCGTGGGTGATGACCTTGCGAATCTCTCCGTGTGCGGCGGCGACTCCGCGACCGGGTGAAAGCGGGGCGCGGAAGTCCAAGGCCTGGGCGGCGCACATCATTTCAATGGCCAGCACGGTCTCGGCATTGTCCATAGTCCGCCAGGCTTTGACCGCGGCGATGGCGCCCATGCTGACGTGATCCTCCTGCCCCAGTGAGGTGGGGATCGAATCCACCGAAGCCGGGTGGGCGAGCGTCTTGTTCTCGCTCACCAGGGCCGCGGCGGTGTACTGCGGCAGCATGAACCCGCTGTTGACACCGGTGTCTTTCATCAGCAGGGCGGGCAGCCCGCCAACGCCGCTGAGCGATAGATAAACCCGCCGCTCGGAAATCGAAGCCAACTCGGCTACGGCGATAGTCAGATAATCCAATGCCAGGGCAAGTGGTTGACCGTGGAAGTTGCCTCCGCTGATCACCGTGTTCTCGTCGATGACCACCGGGTTGTCGGTCACGGAGTTGATCTCGGTTTGCACGATGCCCTCGACATGACGGACGGCATCACGGGAGGCGCCGTGGACCTGCGGCACGCAACGGATCGAATACGGATCCTGCACCCGATCGCAGTCAAGGTGGGATTCGAGGATCTTGCTCTCCGTCATCAACCGGCGGACGTTAGCCGCCGTCTCGAGGGCCCCGTGGTGGGGACGCAACTGGTGCAGTTCTTCGGCGAACGGGCGGAGGCTGCCCTGAGTGGCTTCGAGCGTCATGGCCGCGATGATGTCGGCGTGTTTGAGCAGGCGCTTGGTGCGAACCAGCAGAGCGACCGCGTAGCCGCACATGAACTGGGTGCCGTTGATCAGAGCCAAGCCCTCTTTAGCACCGAGCGTGATGGGAGACAGTCCATGTCGCTCGAAAGCGGAGCGTGCCGTCTCGATCCGCCCGTCGCAAAGCACTTTGCCGCGCCCGAGCATCGGGGAAACCATGTGCGCCAGCGGCGCCAGGTCGCCGCTGGCCCCGAGCGAGCCCTGCGTAGGGATCACGGGCAGAATGTCCGCGTTGAGCATGTCCGCCAAGCGCGCAACGGTCTCCGCGCGGACCCCACTGGCCCCGAGGCAGAGCCCCTGAATCTTCAGCAGAAGCATAAATCGCACGACCTCCGCGGGCACCGGCGTCCCCATGCCCACCGCATGAGATCGGATCAGGTTGTCTTGCAGCAGATCAAGATCCTCCGCGGAGATGCGCTTGTTGCACAACGCCCCCAACCCGGTGTTCACGCCGTAGATAGGTTCGTGCGACCTGGCGAGCGCTTCCACGATGTTGCGGCTGCGGTTTACCCTGCGCCAAACGGCGTCGTCGATGGTCACTTCGAGGCGGCGCTCGTACCACTCGTCAAACGCCGTGACGTTCATCGGCGCGGTGCCGATGTGGATTCTGGCGAGGTCGCGCTCGTGATGACGCGGGGCATCCATAATGCAGCGATTATAGACTCACGGCGCGAGTCAAGCCACCGGACACCGGCGGTGCAGTCGCGTACCGACGGCTAACCACGCTAACCCGGATTATTCATACCTCCTGAATCGAGCCTGTCGCGGCGGCGGACGGACGTGTACGTCAGTTGCAAACGTTCACACCCCGCGAACATCCAGGGCATGGCGAAGCCGCTGTCGCTGCTGACGCTGACCTCTTTCGGTTCGACGACGATCCGCAAGGCGTCCTCCCGGAAGGTCATATCCAGCGACCAGTGCAGTTTGTTCTCGATGCCCCAATGACCGCGGACGTAGCCGAGCATGGCTTGGGCATCTTGGCCGTCCAGGTCGCTGATGTAGTACCTGCGCTGGGTGGAGGTGCGGTCATCGATCGTCACCACTTCCCGCCGCGGGATTGAGCCAAGGCTGCCATCCATTTGCGGAAGCAGTCCTCCAACTGCTGGGGATCCAACAGGCTGAAGACCCGGCCAAAGGTGTCGTGTGAAGGGATCCCGTTGGGCAGTTCGAGAAACGTCTGGAGCCACTTGCGTTTCGACTTGCCGAACAACTCGATCTCCGTCCAACTGTCGGCACCACAGATCACGGCGCACAGCGTGATCACGAGTATGTCACCAAGCAAATGCAACTTTGTTCGGTCTTTACGGGGGTCTTGAAGTTCACCAAACCAGCGCAGCAGGCCACGCGGGGCTTCAACATCCATGTTGCAGCTCCTTTGATCAATGATTCACCTTGAAATCGAGGCCTCACAAACTCACGGTAAGACAACATAGGCGCTTGGCGCGCAGGGCGCAACCCTAACACAACCCGAACATGCGAAAAACTGGGGAGCAAGCACTCAGGCACGACAGATTAGATGCGATTGCCCTGGGGTAATGGTCACGCAGGCACGGCAGGTCTTTACTTTTCCTCCTGAGTCGCGTATCGTAACCACTGGAGTTTTGCCGATAAGGGCGCTTCGTTGCCCCTTGAATGGGCAGATTCTCTCACATCGTAGCTCGAAGGGAAGGAAGTGATCCGCGTTCACATACTCGGGTTTCCGGAGCAAGGCGAGAGGCCGCCCTCGTGTATGGAGTAGTTGCACTGGAGGATAACTAAATGGATGCGATGAGATTCGTGCGGTTATGGAGAGTGGGATGGATGGTGCCGATTCTCGGCCTGCTCCTCTGCTGTGCGTCGGCTGCCGCAGCGCCGACGGACCTGTTCGAGCGATACGGGGACGGTGGCAGGAATTTTGAAGAGGTCGAGATTGGCTCTATGCTCGTCTACTTCCACCAGCGGACGATAGGCGAGGCCACCGTCGAGAAGGATTACATTGTCTATCAGTTGGATAAGGATACGGGGGAACTCCTCGCGCGGAAGAGCCACTGGCGCGACGACCTGCCGGCTGTCTTGCCCCGCGCGCTCGTTTCGAGAGAGCAGGCCGAGGCGCTGGTCGGAGGGGACATCCAGTTCTCCAGCCTTTGCATCATTTCTCCCGACTCGGATGTTTTTCCGCTTGACCCCACGCCGGAGAATCCGTGCTGGGCTGTTCGCAGCATAGGCGAGCACGGGGAGTACGCCGTTACCGTCGTCGACGCGGTCGCGGGCGTGATTCTGGGGAATGGCGTCCCCCCACCCTACACGGCGTTCTCCATGACCGGCCCGCAGTACGAGAATCCGTGCTACGGTGCGTGGACCAGTTGGTCGGGGAACGCCGAATCGTGGTTCAACACGATGGGCTACTCGACCGAGGAGGTCGTGTGGCCGACCAAAGCGAAGGTTCAGAGCCACATCCAGTCGACCGAAACCGCCATGTTCTACGAACTGGCCCACGGTGGGAGCACCTACTTCGCCAGCGGCTGTGTGGGAGGATACTACGAGTTTACAACCGCCACGGACATCGAGGCGTGGATGGTCGACTACGAGAAGATGCCGTTTGCCTTTATTGGGAGCTGCGCCGGCATGTGTTCCACGGGCAACAACACCTTCGCGTACGAGTTCAGGAAGGGCTCACCGGACAACACGACCGTGGTGGGGTACTGTGGCATGTCGGAACAACAGTGTGAGGTGTGCTGGTGGTACTCTATCGACTGGCAGGACGCGCTCTTTTCCTACATTAACCTCGGGTGGGCGGTGAAGGACGCGTACGATCAGGCTAACGCCGATTACCCGGTCTGCGCGGGCGCGAACGACTGCATGCGCTTCGCCGGCGATGAAAACTTCGCGGTAGTGCCCCCCGTACTGAGGGGGGCTGACTGCAACGACAACGGCGTCCTGGATGCCGACGACATTGCCCACGGAACCAGCCAGGACTGCAACAATAACAGTACTCCGGACGAATGCGACATTAGCGCCAGCAGTGGTGGAACCAGCGAGGACTGCCAACCGAACGACATCCCCGACGAGTGCGACATCCTGCCACTGTGTGACGCCGGCCAGCCCGGGTTCCCCGAGGTTTGCAGCGAAGACTGCACGGGAAATGGGATACCGGACGAGTGCGAACCAGACTGTAACGGGAATGAGGTCGCAGATAGTTGCGACATCGACGGGGCGACCAGCAACGATTGCAACAACAACCTTATACCCGACGAGTGTGACATTAACGCCGGCAGCGGCGGGACCAGCCACGATTGCCAGCCGAACAGCATCCCCGACGAGTGCGAAGACGATTGCAACAACAACGGCTATGCTGATTCGTGCGACATCGACGAGGGAACCTCCCTGGATTGCAACGACAACACCGTCCCCGATGAGTGCGACCTGGCCGCGTGCACCAGTGCCGACTGTAACACCAACGACATACCCGACGAGTGCGACGTGGCGCCCGGCGGCATTAGCCAGGACTGCAACGGCAACTCGATCCCCGACGAGTGCGACGCCATGGTCTGCTCCAATCTGTGGAACGGGTTCGAAGCACCGCTATTCGCGTGGAGTGACCCGATCGACGGAGTGGATACTGATGGCGACGGGATCGCCTGGCAGGACCCGATACCCGTCGCGCTCATCGACGACTACGGCTGTTCCGGTGCAGCCTTTCAGGCGGTTAGGGTCGGCGTATATGAGGCTGATCCGCCGGGAGGATACATAATCAGCGAGCATTTCCAAGCGTTCGACGGAGAGTTGGGTTGCTGGGCCGCCCGGTCCTCGTTGTCTTTCGAGCCCAACGTGATTACCACTGACTCCTACTGGGACTGGGTGCTGATCCTTTACGACGCGGGCGGCGATCGGGTCGTCATGCAGATCGAGTTCGTCTCGACCGAGTCGAACCGCGGCGGGGTCGTGCCCGGGCACATCATGGTCAAGAGCACCGGTAGCGGGTACCTCGACACCGGCACCACGTTTGCTTCCGGGCAGTGCCTCGACCTGATGGTGGAGTTGGACAACCAGCTTCGCGAGGTGCAGTTGTACATCGGTGGCAGTCCGGTGCTCCCCACGCCGTTGGACGCCTCGGTGAATGACGTGC
>JAUWNF010000493.1 GCA_030612785.1 Phycisphaerales bacterium | reverse complement strand
AGCGCCTGGAGGCACCATGACACCCCAACCGCAACCCCGCGACGCGTTTGACCTGTTCCAATCGCATTTCGATCAGCTTCTCAACGAATCAGACGAATCCGTCCTGGACCGCTGGGTGGAGAACCCCTACTGGCAGTGCTTCTGCGGCCACACCCTGGCGGCGACCCTGGAGCCGGTGGAATCCGTCACCGGCGTGAGCGTGACGGATGCGTACGTGGACAAAGGTTATCGCGGCCACGGTTGTGACCGTGCGACCCGCGTGCACCTCGCCGGAACGAGTTCAAAGAACATTTCGCGCTGCGAACGAAATCGCCGTCCGCGAACCCTACTGACTCATTCATCACACCACCCCGCAAGTGCCTTTTTCAGGGACGACTACGTAGGTTCTGAGGGCGTCGGCCATGGTCTTGGTGGGGTTGTCCGTTGATTGCGTATCCACGAATTCCAACTGCTCGACCCGCACGCCGCCGCAGTGACCACACCAAATCTTGCGGTACTCGATCTGAAGCATGAGCGAGAAATCCGCCAGGGACAGATCGCGGACGAACTTCCGGGTCGCCGAATGGACGGTCTGAGCCGGTCGGCCGCAGGCGTGGCAGCTGGGCCGGTACCGCTGGTCCGGTTTCAGACGAACCAGCGCCGACCGGCTCCCCTCGGGAACGCTTTGGTGGGCCATGCCACACAACGCCTTCAACTTTGGACCTTGAACTTTGAACTTTGAACCTTGGACCTTGAACTTTGGACCTTGGACCTTGGACCTTGGACCTTGGACCTTGGACCCTACGGGCTACGCCGCGTCGAGAAAGACGTGCTTGGCCCGGACGAGATAGGACACCATCGAAGCGATGGTGATGATGACGGTCAGCCAGACCATGACCGGTAGAATCCAGGCCACCGACGGGTTGCACAGCAGAGTCTCGGGATGAGCCACATAAAACATGATTAGTGCGGCGGTGGTGCTCTGAATCTACATCTTGGCCTTTCCATGCATCGAAGCCCCGAACGATTGCCCCCGGGATTCGGAGAAACCGCGCAAACCCGAGACCAGCAACTCGCGTCCGACGATTACGATCACCATCCAGGGCGCCACGCCGGTCACGTTGACCCCGTCGTGGTTCACGAACCCCGATCCGATGAACAACATGAAAGCTCCGCAGACCAGTATCTTGTCCACAAACGGGTCCAGCACGCGGCCCAGCGCGGTGACCTGGTTACTCCGCCGCGCCAGATAGCCGTCGAGCCAGTCGGTCAGCGCCGCCACGATGAAGATCGCTGCGCACCAATCCAGGAGGCGGCTTCGGGTGTCGGCGTACTCATACTGGGCCAGCAAGGCCATGAACACGATCGACAGGAACAGCCGGGCGATAGTGATCTGGTTGGGAAGATTGATTCTCATCCGAACAAGGTCGTGCTCACGGGCGTTGCGAGAAGATCGTAATCCTGCCGACCGATGCAGCGCACCTCCACCATCTTGCCGGGAGGCAATTCGCAACCCGGTAGCAGCGTCAGGCTGTCCACCTCCGGGGCCTGCCCCGCGTGCCGGGCCGGCTGCACGCCCTCTTTGCTAATACCGTCCACCAGAACCCGGAACCGCTGGTTGAGACAACCGTCGGCCAGCGCGAACGCGATCTGCTGCTGCGCCAACATCAGCCGTTGCACCCGCTCCTCCTTGACTTCGGGGGACAACTGCCCCCGCATCCGTCCGGCGGGCGTATCGGGCTCCAATGAATACGGGAAAACGCCCAGGGCATCAAATCGGAATCCGCTGACAAAATCGAGCAGTTCCGCGAACTCGACTTCCGTTTCACCCGGGAATCCCACAATCATCGTGGTGCGGATGCGGACGCCGGGGATGCGATCGCGGGCCTTTTGCAGCAAGGCTTCCGTTTCGGCTCGCGTTACGCCGCGGCGCATGGTCTTGAGGATCCGGTCGTTGATGTGCTGCAAGGGGATGTCCATGTACTTGACGATCCTTTCCGCGTCGGCTACGGCTTCGAGTACGGCGTCGGTCAGCTCCGAGGGATACGTGTACATCAACCGCAACCAGCCGAGCCCGTCCAGCCCATTCAATGCGCGCAGCAAACCGGCGAGTCCCGGTGTGTACCCCAGGTCCTCCCCATAGCTGGTGGTGTCCTGTCCGATGAGCACCAGCTCCACCGCGCCGTCGGCGATCAACTCGCGGGCTTCGTCAAGAACCACCACAGGTGGTTTGCTGTGCAGCGGGCCTCGGATGGCCGGGATGGTGCAAAACGTGCATTCCCGGCTGCACCCTTCGCTGATGCGCAGATAGGCATAGTGCCGTGGGGTCAGGCGCAATCGCCCGAGATCCAAAGCCACCACGGGATGGTAGTCGCCCAGGAACCGGTCAGTCTCATGTGTTGATTCCTTCTGCGAGGCGTCGCCCAACACCGCCCGCACCACGTCGTCCCGGTTGTGCACACCCACCAGTGCGTCGATACCGGGAACCTGACGCCGCAAGGACTCCCCGTCGCGCTGCACCAGGCAACCGACTACCACCACACGCCGCAAGCGGGTGTGTTTCCTCCTCTTCAACGCGACCATCTCGCGGATGACACCGGTGGCTTCGTCGCGGGCGGCGGCCAGAAATCCGCAGGTGTTGACCACCACCACGTCGGCATTGGCTCCGTCGTTGGTCAGGGTGCATCCCGCCTCGGCCAACTGCCCCAGCATTTTCTCCGAGTCGACCAGATTCTTGGCGCATCCCAGTGCTACGAACGCCACCCGTTTCTCCGCGGATTTCGCCATGCCTTGCACCCGTTACCCTGCCTCGCGGCCCGCCCGACCTGAGAAGACCTTGCCCATCCCAAGCTTGCCGATTTGATCTGTGGCGTCGCCCCTTGTGGGCGGCGCAAGCCCGCCTTTCGTCACCCACAAGGGGTGACGCTACATTGGGGATCACCACGGACGATTAGACCGACAGCCTGCACCTCCGTGGGGGCCGGGTCGCCGGCGAACGCACGGGAGATGCTAGTCGAAACCGTGACGCAGCTAAAGCATACCCGGTTTTCCCACCTAAACCCTTCTCACTCACCAACTTGGGGCTCGCCGCCGCATCAGAGCATGGCCCGCGCCGTTCCGGCAGGCGTACCGGGGCGATCGATGCAGAATCCGCCTGGTGGGCGCAAGAAAAGACTGGTCCGATATGTGAAGTCCATCCGGTGTTCGGACGATAAATAGTTAGGTTATCGGACAGCACTCGCCGGGGCATGAGGCCGGCAACTTCTTCTTTGCCGGTGGAAATGTACCGATGAAACTTCTGATCGCTGTCGAGCGAGTGACATATAGGGGACCTCTCCCCGTGGTGTTTCTGACCGATCGGAAAGGCGGACTGCGGTGTCTACGATTCGCCCGATTACCGTGCTTGGCGGCCTCCT
>JAUWNF010000549.1 GCA_030612785.1 Phycisphaerales bacterium | reverse complement strand
GTGCCGAACGCCATCGCGGGTCACCTTCACCGGCCCGACCACCTTGGCAGAGAGGAAGTCTAGGAAGTCTGTTGTTGGCCGCTCGCGTGGCGTCCGGGAGCGGAATTGATCCATCGCCTGGGTGGGTGACAGGTTGTACATCGCGTCGCCGGTTTGCGGTCTGGCGTGGTGGGCTGGTAGCCACTCGGCGAACCGGTTGCGAACTTCGTCCACGGTCGGCAGCTTCCATACCGGAATGCGCTCCACACCCTCGGGCCGGTGTTCCGGCTTGTTCCCGCAATAGCTATCCCCCAGCTTGTCAAACCGCTCGTGAACCGCGCGGAAGTGAGATTCGATCATCTTGGCCCAGGGGCTGTAGGGCATCGCCCAATGCACCGTACAGTCCAGTTCGCCGTAGATGCTGCCCAGGCGGGCCTTGTCGAAGGATGCCCACTTCTTGCGCCGGCCGGCCACGGACTTGTAATCTTCACCGTTATCGCAGATCGCTTCCAACGGTGGCCCGAACTCGCGGACCGCCACCTTGAAAGCCGCCACGATCGTGTCACTGTTGGCCCGGTCGCCAATGTGCCAACCCACGAACAGCCGCGAGCGAACGTCCAGCCACGCCGTGAGAATCGGCCGGACCCGCTTCCAGCCGCCTTTGCCGTCCGGGGCTCGCGCGTAGAGGTCTAGCGTGCATTCATCCGCACACCATAGATCGCCGGCCGCGACGTGCTCGTATGACCGGCGGATGCGCGGCACACACTTGGACTTGAACGCTTTCTCCCCTTCCCGAGCCAGCACGCGCGTGGGCTCGGGAAGGTCCTCTCGCACCTTCCTCTGGATCGTGCGGATGCCCGGCCACGACCACCCGCGTCGTGTCGCCCGCTCAGCGGTCAGTTCCCAGCATAGCTGTACGGAGCGCCGGTTCGCGTGCAAGTACCATTCACAGAAGTGGCCCCAGGCTTCGGGGGAACACGACGCCACGGCGCCGGTCTTACGCCCGCGCGTGTCTACCTGGCTGAGCAATTTGTACTGCCCCGCCCGGTCGTAATCCTTCGACCGCCGGCGAAACGTCGCCACCGGGACGCACCCGGAGCCAAGCTCCGGGCAGCGGACCTTGCAGTACCACTCGACCGCTTGCGTGCGTAGCATGGCCGAAGTCGCCATCTTGTGGGCAATCTCGAACCGGCTCCGTTGAATGATCTTCACCCAGCGCCGGCCCCAGTCGATTTGTTTCCGGCTAAAGCCGGACAGGTCTTCGTGGGAGCGGTCCGTGTTTGCTCTGGCGAGTTGCCGAGCGATCGCCGGCGCGTGCGGGGCAAAGAAGTAGACCCGGCCGATCTTCCGCGCGGCCATCGGTGCGAGTTCGTGGTACAGGCGATTGAGTGTGCGGGCCGACGCTTCAAGTTGATCGCCAGCCACCCACCCTACCGGCAGGTTCAGGCCGGGCGGACCAGTGACCGCCGTTGCGATTGTCGCCTGTGCCGTGCTCACGTCAGTTCACCGTCTCCGTAGCGTCCGCGTTCGAGTCCAGCGGGCGGGGAACACGGCCCGCCGGGCGGGGCGGTCCCCCCGACTACCCCTTGTGTGGTCGGCCCGTCGTCCCCGTCGGCCAGCGCAACAGGCTGCGCGTCGCCCAACCTCGCGAGCACGTTGTCAGGTGGACTTCCCATTGTCCTTTGCCCTTCCGCGTGTCCCCGATCGCTTGGGTGACGCGCGGTCTGGTGCAGGCCGACCGCCTCGGGGCGGCTCTGCACTGTCCTCAGCCCGCCCGATGCCGCGCCGCCTGGTCAGTTCGTCCGTGAACGCACGCTTACTGGGGCACTCGTCCACCGCCACCGAGTAGAGCAACTCACACTCGGCTCTGGCGGTGGACGCCTCCGCCTCGGAGACTTCCAGGTCGTGCTTGAGTTGCCCTACTGCGCGGCGGAGCTTGCCGTTTTCGTGTTTAAGCTTCCGAATCGTCCGCGCGGGGTTCTCTTCCCCGACCGGCGGCTCGGGGTAACTCAGTTCGTGTCCGTTCGGGCACCAGAACGCGACCGGTTCGTAATTACCATCGTCATCAACGTCGCCTCGCCGGATGATGCGATCGTAGACATGCTCGATGGCGAACTTGACGCCACATTCGGCACACGTGTGCGCCTTAAACTCCAGGTGGTGCCCCAAGATGATGCCCGACCGCGGCGTCGATGCCCGACCGCGGCGTCGATGCCCCCGTCTCGCCGGGACGCGGGAGCCCAAGCGTGGGTCTACGGTCTTTCGCCATGACTGCTCACTCCGTGCTGAGCCTACTCGTTAGCGGGCGCTGCACACCGGGCGGCGGGGCCGCCCATGAACGATCGACCCCGCCGCTCGGTTGTGGGCAACGTGCAACCGCTCTGTGCCGCGGCCCGGTAGGAGAGGGGCCGGCCCGCGCCGCCCCGGCGTTTGTTGCACGGTCCCGATCGGATGGAAAGCGCCCGCGTCATCTTTACGCACTCTCTGGTTCGCTATCACCGGCCAGTAGGCCGGCCTTCTCGTATTCACGTCGCCGAGACGGTCGGGACTCAAGCTCGTCGGCCAGGGCACACACGAACACCTCGGAGTACGGGGCGCCCGACAGGACACCGATGATCCGGCTGAGGTCGTGCGCCCGCTCCGGTGACGGGAATAGAACCATGCCGTGCTGCTGCTCACGGTTACGCATCGCTGTCACCCCGTTGGGCGTCGCGCCGCCGGTTGAACCACGCTCTTGGAGACTCGAACTCGACAAACTCGGACAGGCTCATCCCGGCTCCGATCGCCCGGACCAGCCCCTCGAACTGCCGAAGTTGCGCGGGCGTGGTCCCATCCGTGCGCGCTTGCTTGCGGCGACATTCGATAACCACTTGGTGACCCACCTTGCGGACCGCCGATGCCACCGCGCTGTAGATGTTCACTCGCGAGCGAAACGCTTCGCTCTGCGCGCCGTGGAGCGCTTGCTCCCGCGCCGCGTCACGTTTTTCGATCGTCTCCAGGACGGTGCTGCACGTGTCCAGCGTGCGGGTGTAGCTGGCGGCAAGCTGGTCGCACAGGTCGCCTATGTCCGTTAGGAGTGCGCCGAGCGTTTTGACTGGCACGATCTGTCCTGTCCCG
>JAUWNF010000318.1 GCA_030612785.1 Phycisphaerales bacterium | reverse complement strand
TTCGGCGTCGCGTGTAAAGATGGGGTATTTCGCTCTGCGGGTTGCGAAGGTTGCAGAGTTCGAGTACCTTCTCAGTACAGTTTGACTGGCGGACTAATCAGTTGACAGGAGAATCGCCATGGCAAAGGGAAGCTTCAAGTGTTCGAAATGCGACAGGTCTTTCAAGATGGCGGCACATCTCGCGCGCCACATGAATACCATCCACGCCTCTCCCCAGAAGAAGGCGGCCGCCAAGAGAAAAGCCGCTGCAAAGAAAAAGAGAAATGTCAAGAAGGTCAAACCCGTCAAGAAAGCGAAGCGAAAGGCTGTCGGTCGTCCGACGGGCATTGCCGCACGGCTGAAGTTGCGTGACCTGAGTATCGAGCAGCTTACGGAGCTGATGGAGGCTGCGCGGGCGGAAGCCCGCCGCAAGCTCGCCGCGCTGCGAGCCTCAATCGGCTAGTGCTCTGTCTGACCACCCGGTTTTTGTAGCGGCCTGCGTCTCACAGGCCGACGGCCGGTTGTCAGACAAAGCCTAAGGCGCTCGCGTGGCGTAAGCCGACCGTAAAACTGCCGGTCCGCCCGCCCGCTCTCGGCCAGGGTGTTGAACTTGCGCACGACTTTCTTCACGCGATCATTCTACGGCAGGCAGAGACGAACCGCCAACTCCCCAAACCCCGCCCCGTAGGTCGGGTCTTTGTGCCACGCCATTCGGGGATCGTCACGGGGCGTCGGGTCTACACTCAACGTCTCGTGCTCGTATGGGAAGACCCAACATCCCGAACTACTCGTCGTTTACGGGGCTGTCCGCGTCCTCGTCCACCTGGTCGTACACGTGGCCGGACTTCGTCATTTAGGCTTGAGAGGGGGCCCGCTTCGATTCCTCCTCCGCTTCGGCTGCCCGGGAAGGCAGAGAATCATATGATGGCACCGAAACTCGCGTGGATACCGTTTCTCGGCCGGAACGCTGCGGAGATGTTCCGAGGTCCTGTGGTCGCGGTCTGGGAATGCCGGGTGACGTTTGAGATCGCAAGGGACTTGGACAGCGATGTTATTGAAGGCAATCACAGGCTCACCGACGACGAGGTATCCAAGCATCCCGCCTTCCTTGGAAAAGGGCGCGTATCTGCACTTTAGGAAGTTCTCTCGGATTTCTGCTACGTAGGCGCCGACATTCTGATCCGATCTCAACGTTTTGGCCTCCAGCGGCCACATGACCCGTTCGTTGCTCCAGAGGACGAAAGCGATGTCGGGCACGGGTGGGTGAGCGGGGGGCTTCTTGGCTGTAGCGAACTCATGCGGGGCATGCTGTGCATAGAATGGCGAGTCTCCGGGCATAACCTTCCGGATGCGCGGCTCAAGATACTGCGTGACGCTCCTTTCGAGATCGCGGTCATCCTGCGCACAGTCGATCTGCGCGAGTACCTCATCGCGCAGCAAGTCGTACGCACGCCACACAAAACCCAGGAGTTGAGCCATCGCGTCCGGCTGCCACTCCTCGGCAAGGGCCACAAACTCTCCTTCATCCGGCCAACGCGCCTCACCAATGGTCCGCCGACTACGCAATGCGATGCTCCACCGTAACGGCTGGTTGCGAGTCCGAGCCTTCTTTCCACGACATGAGGTCGGCGGCGACCTCGTCGGCGTCCCTCATCGCCATCGAGCGAGTCCAGTAGCGGAGCCGATCGGGCTTGATGAGGTAGACTGTCGGCACGCTCACGCCCCGGCGTTTGACCGTGTCATAGACGCGAGCGACACGCTGATAGAAGATGCCGCCCTCGCGTCCTTCCGGCGTCGCCAGGAACTTCTCGTTCAGTTCCTGCAGCCGCGCTCTGAGCTGTCCCTGAGAGATGGACTCCAGGCGGAACCCGTCGGCATCGGGCCATCCGAGGTGAATCGCCACCAAGCGGACGGGCAGGTGCGGCTCACTCGTTTCTTGGAAGACGGTGGCGCACACCTTCTTGTCCGTACCGAAGCCCGCCTGCAGGACTCCTGCGAAAGATCGAGCATAGGCTTTCAGGTCTGCCTCGGCGCCGCGCTTTGTTCTTCGGCGCCCCGGAGAAGACCAATCCCCCTTGAAGTCCGCCAACGTGACGTTCACCAAGTCCTGTATCAGGGTCCACTCAGCCGGTTTGAGGGAGAACAGGCTGCGGACGCGCACGTCGATATCCTCAAACGACGATAGCCCATCAAGCAGGCCCGGGCGCGGTTCCGGAACCGGTATGCTGGAGAGTTGCTGCACAAGGACCGAGGGACGATACGCCGCCAATCGATAACTAGTCAGGAACAGGTAGTAGACTGCCAAGATGCTGTTGTAAGATAAGCACGCGGCTTCGGTACATTCAGCAAGTTGGCCCGGGGCGTGGATGCTGTTGTAGTTGTTCGAACACAGTATACCATCAACGGGCTCGCCCGAAGTATTGAGTACGGCGCGGATTCTGCCCTCCTCGATTGTCCAGCTTTCCTTTACAATCATCTGGGGCGGGGAAAAAGCCTCGAATCTCTTTTTCCTCGGGCGTTCAAACCGAACGTCCTGATTTCTTGGCAGTGAACTTGGATCCAGATAGAGAAAAGTGCCGTGAGGAAAGCGCCCTTGCTCAAGAAGAGGCCTATCTCGAGTTGGCTCGTATTCGTGCTCGCGATTACCCCGCTGGAGCCCCCGAGACGACACAAGCAATCCAGTGCTGTCGATTCTTGCGACGGTTTGTTCTCGGGCAAGCCTCCGAATCAACTCCAGGTCACGCCGGCCGCCCCACATCAGCGCCGTCCACACGTGGCGGTCGCAGGCTGCTTCGTCGGGCCGGATGAAATGGATGTCGTGCGGCTCGATCATGACGCGGTAGTCGTCCTCATTGGTAAGCACCGGTTTGGGAGACACGTACAGCAACGGCTCCCCGTCACAGTCCATCGCCCGCATACTCACAAGACAAGCCGGCGATACCGCCCCCTTGAAAAGCCCGAAACGTAAAGCTGACAAGTTCACCACTTCCTCAACCTTGAACCGCGAGAACAACTTGGCCCGGAAGGTGCTGGCGGGGCCGACATCCTGAAAGAGCAGCCCGGCGGGTTGGAGCATCGCTATATGGCCGCCCGGCTTCGCCAGACGGGCCGCCTTCGGTAGAAACAGCGGTCCGACGTTTCTGTAGGCCGTCGTCCATCCATGCCTCGACTTCCATCGCTTCGCCGCGGGCGTCTCCGTGTCCTTCCCCCACGGCGCGTTGCCGACAACAAGGTCATACTGCTCGGCGTCCTCATCCGTGCGAAATCCCGGCTTGTCTTCGCTGAAGAAATCCGCCGCGATCAGTCGCTGGTCCCGCAGCCTGGGAAACTGAACCTGCGTCCAGTAATGCCGGGGGTCGATCTCGTCACACATCGCCAAGTACATACTGAACGACGCTACTCGCACGGCGTGGCGGTCCTTGTCCACCCCGAACAGATTGCGTGTGAGCAACTGTTTGAGGATGGCTGCCTTGGGTTCCTCGCCCGGATGGGCGTTTTTCCAGCGGTGAATCAGACGCTGATAGGCCTTGACCAGGAAGATGCCCGACCCGCAGGCCGGGTCGAGCACTTTGAGGTTCCACTGGTTACTGTCCCAGGGCAGCACTTTGTCGAGCATGAAGTCGACGATGTGGACCGGCGTGTAATGGATTCCCGTACCCCGGCCGGTCTTGCCCACGAACTCTTCGTAGATGCTGCTGATGAATTCGAGCGGAATCGTGTCGAACGAGTATTCGCGCCACAGCGACCACTGTCCCCGCCGCATCTCCATCTGTCCGCTGACGAATTGGGCGAGCGTATTGAGGTGCCCTGGCTTGACCTTGCCCATCTCGGTTTGCCACTCGTCCTCCCGTTCGGCCTTGGTCGCCCCTTTGCCTGGGAAGAGGTCGCCGTTGAATGTTTCGTTGAGTTCGCGGAATAGCTTGTAGGTGTCGTCGTAGCTCTGCAGTATCCCAGCCAGGTCCGTGTATTGCTCGGAGAGAACACCCCGCTCCTGCAAGCGGCCGAGTTCGGACGGTCCCAACGCGGGTTTGCCGTCCTTGTCCTTGCGGTCAAAAAGGAACTGGATGAAGATCAGCCGGGCCAGCAGGTCGTGCGCGGTGTCGTAGTCGAGCTTCTGGGCCTTGAGTTTCTCCCGGACGGCCTGGAGGTTCGCCAGCAGGAGCTGATCCGCGCACTGGTCTCGCTTGAACCGGTTCTCATAACGGCGATAGAACTCACCCGACATGAGATCGAGCCAGCCCAGCGACTCGGCCGCCTGCCTCGGGATCGAGCCGTCGCCTCTCAGGTCGATCTTCGCCTCGTGTATCTCGGCCGCGAGCGGCCCCAGCAGATCGCCACGCTGCGGCGGTTCACAGCAGGTCCAAGAGCGGATCGCTTGAGGCTCCAGGGTAATCAACAGGGGTGACCGGCAGAAGCTCCAGGCCAACCGATGAGCTTCCGCCAGCGTTGGCTCAGCGACCGGCCTGTTGAACTCGCAGACAATGGCGATAGGGGATTCAGTAGCTTTAGCTTTTGGGTCGGCCGCCAAGATCCCGACGCGTACGTTTCCAGCATCCTTTAGCCGGCGCAGCGACCTGCCCAACTTCTCGTCCGCGAGCCGCGCATATACTTTCGGTCCAGAACCAGGTGGGTCCAAGACCTCCTCTTGTGTCGGCCAGCCAAGACTCTGGTGGGCGAGGTCCAGTATCATCGTCTATTATTCCAGCGAGGTTTGCGGCCGTAAGCCGTATCACGCCCTCCGTTGCCTGTTCAGATCGTATCGCATCCGAAGTGATCGGCCAAGCAAGAAAATTCCTTGGGGGGTTAGCCCAAGTTGGCCAGTTACGTGGCGACACCGGTGTTTGTGATAGCGCCAGGGCTGGTTTTGGACGCAAGTTATTGACTACATTCGGGTTCCTCGTTGTTCCATTTTGGCTCTCCCAGGCGGGTGGGTAACCGCACG
>JAUWNF010000495.1 GCA_030612785.1 Phycisphaerales bacterium | reverse complement strand
AAACGATCCATCGGCAGGGACGTCCGGCCCTTCGTAGATCAACCCCCCGCTCAGCCACGGCTCCCACGTCTCGCCGTCCCTGGTGATCTCGTGCGTGCATCGAAACGCGAGGGGCGCGCCGTCTTTCCAGAGCGTGGTGCGGATCACGAACCCTCCCTGCTTGCCCCGCTCCTCGGCGTAGTGAGCCAGGTAATGCAGCCCGTCCAGAAGTTGCTGTAGCAAGCCCCTCCCGATGGCCGTCGCCAATACCTCGCTGAGGTACGCTTGGGTGTCTTGGTCGTATACCAGCATTATCTTTTTCATCCGTTACCTTGGCCGCGGCCGGCATGGTTTACGTTGCCCACGTGGGCCCCGTCGGCAGCAGCGCGCCCTGCTCGATTGCGTTAACGAGATTGGTCCGTGCCGGGAGCTTTGCGTCGTACGAGGGACACTCCCGGATGTCGAACTGAGAGGCGTCGTCTTCGTCAGTAGTGTCTCCGCCCGGATAGATGGCATACCAGTACGTCAATGGCCGGTCTGCGTCGGCATCCTTGTACGCCCGATACACCTTGACCCCCTTGTGCTCCAGGAACAATTCCGGCTCTTCCCATTCTGTCCTGTAAGGCATAGCTTCACTCCTACAGACAAGCCTGAAGGTTTCGGCAACTGTTCACGCCCGGTCGTACGCCCGCAACACGTCGAAGCAGTCGTCGTAATCCTCTCGCAAGTGGCGGATCACTCTTCCTCTTGCTCCGGGAACGCCCAGAGCCCCGCCGCGACGGCATCGTCTTGCAGGGCGTCCAACAGATTGACAATGCCCTCGATGGCCTCTCGTTCGCTCCGAGTGAGCTTCACTCTGCTCGTCCGGGTGCTCCGCGAGAGCAAGGCAAAGAGGGCGAGCTTCTGCCGGTGGCACAAATCCCAGTCGATGTTCAGCTTCTCAAACATGGCTCGGCTCCATTCCTTTGATCGCATCCACAAGGAAGTCCGCCACGTCCTTGATGTATGGGTATGCCGGCGTGCTGAGGTGGCTTCTGTCATCCGTCGCCATCAAGTAGCCGGTCGGGTCATCCACCGCGACGAAGTCGGACGGATTGGGATGGGTGACGCCGTGCCGGCGGAGCGCATCCTCCACCTGTTCCGTTGCGTATTCCGCATCGTCGAACCCGTAGACCCAGCCTTCACCCAGGATCAGCGCACGCCACATCTTTTCCGGATGATGAATGAACAGTCGCCGGCCCTCGTATTCGACGAAAGGTCCCTGGTATACATCGAAAGGCCGCAGTCGGCCGCCCAAGGCATCCGCCACCGCCTTATGGGTCGGCCACTCGTCGGGCTTCACATGGGTCATCTCGCCAGCCATAAGTCAATCCTCGCCTCGTTTGGTTCCAGTCAATTCAGCCTCTAAACAAATCCAGCGCGCTTGATCCCGAACATCGCGCAACGTGAGCCCCCGGACATGGGCCGGCGGGATCCGCCAGCCATCGCCGAATGGAATGTGCTGCACCGTAAGGGGCTTTTCCCGCATGACGACATAGTAGGCACGACCGTCCGCGACGGGGAACTGCAGGACAATCCCCGCAGCCTTGCCGTCAGCAGCAGCTTCCCTGGACTTGGCGAGGAGACGCTGTAGCATTGCCTCGGTCCGTTTCAGATAATCATCCAGCTTCTCGTCGGGAAGCTGTGCCCAGTCACCCGGGCACGGGGACTTCGATAGCATCGCCATGGATTAAGTCCTTTCTGCTTCATCTTCGCGTGGCGCGGTAGAAGAACGCCTCCGCAACGTGCTCGGCCCGTACCCGGTCGTCCTGCATCAAGGCGGCAATGGACTCGGCCGTGGACTTGGCCTTGGCCACCAGCGCCGGGCTCAGGCCGTAGTCGTCGGTGGCCACGCGCAGCCGCGTCCGGGTTGTCTCGTCCGCCGTATCATCGAAGCTGGGACGCTCCCCTTTGCGGTCGAGTTGGTCCTGGACCTGGGCCAGCATCGTTCCGAGTTGCTTGCTTTCAAGCTCCCGCGCCGGCGGCAGGGTCAGCGTCATCATCATGTCCACGCTGGCCAGCAACTCCGCCCGCGCCTTGGCCCGCCAGTACCGGTCGATCTGGTGGGCAGTACATTTGCACGGCAGCTTGGGATCATTGAACATGCCGCACGGACATGGGCGAAGCTCGAAGGCGGTCACACCGACCCTGGCCGCAGCCGCGCAGAACATGCTCTTTCCCGACCCCGGCGGCCCAACGAACAGGAGGGGATGACCGCCGGCAGCGGCGACGATGACGGCGCGCTTGGCCGCCTCCTGTCCCTTGATGACCACGAACGGGTCTTCGACGTCGGCCATGGCCCGGCGATGGACTTCCGCTGTGGCCGCGCAGAAAAGCGACCGCAGCCCGGCATCAGTCATTGCAGTGAGGTTCATCGGTTCTCTCTCCCCCCAAATGGTCTGCTCTCCCCCTCAGAGATAATCCCCGGACTCTGCATCCCTGACAGTCCACGTTTCTCGACCGAGCGTATGGCTATACTCGATCGTGTCCGAACCGTGCTCGTCGAATTGCTTCGCGGCGAGTTCCAGTATCTCTTCCTTGGTGGCCCCATCCGGGCACTCGATCTCCACGGGTACCGAGTGGACCTCCTTGATTTCGACGACGACTTTGCGCATAGCTGTTCTCCGTCTTCACTCTTGTGATCGTTCCTGGACGATAATGGTGCAGCGCCGGTCGTCGGCTTTGGCCACCAACACAAACGCCTGCGCCCAGGTGCAGACCAACTCGCCTGCGCCTTCCAGACCCTGCGCATTCCAGCGGTCGGACCCCAGGATGGGTCCCTGAACAAGCTGATCTTTCAAACCGAGCACAACGAGCGGAAGGGCCATCGGACCGATCCATTCGCCTAAAGGCGCTCGGACTCGACAGGAGGTCTGCGGCTCGAATCGGCCGGGATTCTTGCGAACCCCTGAAGGTATCAACTTCACCTGTTCCGCCGCTGATGGCAGTTTGCTCTCTTTCATGGCTTCTCTCCCATAGCGTTCGGATGGGCTATTCCCCTTCCCCGTTGTACGTCTCGGCAACCGCCTGCTCGCACCCGGTCATCAGCCGGGCGACGTGCGTATCGATCAGCACCGTCATTCGGTTTTCCTCTCCAGTGCGGCGAGCACCTGGTCCAGTTCGTCCCTGGCCCGTCGAATGGCCCGCGCCGCCTCCGACCATTGATCCTCATCGCCGGCGTCGGCGTCATAGACGTCTTTCAGTTCGAGGGCGATGAACTCCGCCAGCGTGTCGCCGTGCTGTCCGTCCGGGTGGTCGAAGTGCGCCTGCACCAGGCCGTCCGGATATGCCCGATCCGCTATGGCAATGATCTCCGACAGTTTCATGGCCACACCTCCCCCGCGTGTTGGCCTGAGGAGCTCGATTGCCTG
>JAUWNF010000154.1 GCA_030612785.1 Phycisphaerales bacterium | reverse complement strand
TGGGTGATGTCCTTAATGGACCCGCAGGTGGACAGCCGCAGGTAGCCCTCCATCCCGAACTCGACGCCCGGTACGGTGACCACCCGCACCTTGTCGAGCAAGAATTGGGAAAGTTTGGTCGAGTCCTTGCCGTAGACGCTGAAGTCCGCGAAGCAGTAGAAGGTCCCGTCCGGTTTAGTCGCCTTCACGCCGTCGAACGAGTTCAGGTACTCCATCATCACGTTGCGGTTGTTCTCCAGCGTCACGCGCAGGCTCTCCACACTGGACTGCACGCCGTTGATGGCTCCGACCGCCGCGTGTTGCAGCAGCGCGGAAGGTCCGGAGGTCTGATGACCCTGAATATTGGTCATCACCTCGATGAGCCTCTTGTTGGCCACCGCCCAGCCGATGCGAAAGCCGGTCATCGCGTACTGCTTGGACACGCCGTTAATCACCACCAGCTTGGAGTTCTCGCTGGTGTCCTTGGCGTAGTCGTAGCAGTTAATGGGCCTTCTGCCGTCGAAGATGAGCCGGTGGTAGATGTCGTCCATGATCAGGTAGAGCCCGCGTTTTTCGCAGAACTCCACGATCTCGGCGATGAACTTCTCGGAGTACATCGCCCCGGACGGATTGTTTGGACTGTTGATGATGACGGCTTTGGTGTAGGACGTGACCTTCTCTTCGATGTCCTGCAAACGGGGGTAGAAGGTGCCATCCTCCGACAACACGGGCACGGGGATGGCCCCGCAGAGCTTGGCCATCTCCGGGTAGCTGACCCAGTACGGCGCGGGAAAGATCACTTCCTCCTGCGGGTTGAGAATGGCCTGCAGGCAGACCATGATCGCCTGCTTGGCGCCGCCCGACGCCATCACGTTCTCCGGCTCCACCTTACGGTGATAGAACTCGTCGGTGTACCGGATGATCGCCTGTTTGAGCGCCGGGATTCCATCGGCGGGAGTGTAACGAATTTCCCCGGAGTTGAGCAGCGCGGCGGCGCTGACCACCGCGTCCATCGGGGACCTGCTTTTGGGCTCGCCCCCACCGAGGTGGATCACCGGCTCACCTTTGTCCCGGAGTATCGCCGCTATCTCGTTGAGCTTGAGGGTGGCTGATTCGCCAATCTCTCTTGCTATCAGGCTGATGCTCATAGCCGTTCCTCGGTTGCGTCCTTGTGCAGTGCTGCACGTCGGGATTGCGGAGCAAGGGTACTCGACCGACTGCGCCGTAGCAATTTTCGTGCCTGAGATTATCCCGCCCGTAAAGCAGGGTAGACCGGCGCCACTTCTCCGACCTGCGGGATTCCACGCCGTTCGGGCGGGGACGCTTCGGGGGCAAGTGCCGGCGGGCACGCACGCTGTTGTCGATGTGGCGGCGTCCCCTAACCGGGGACGACCAAGATGGCTCGGCAGTGAGGGCAGCCGCACTGCCGACCGACGGCGTCGGTCGGCACTTGCATGGCGGCGCCGCAGCGCGTGCAGTAGATCACGCGGTGACCCGGTTGGAGTCCCGCCGGGCATTCCCTTTCAGCACCCTGCAGGGGCGGTCCCGCAGGGGAGGCCGCGGACGGAGCCGAGGCACCGTGGTGGGCCGGCTGCAGCCCCAGTGGACCGCGCGCCCGAAGCTGGGCGATCACCTTGGCGTTGGCTTCCCGGCCGATGCCGGGAATGCGAAAAACGTCGACCAGCCAGCCGATCCCCGCCAGACCAAGAGTGAACAGCCACAGCAGCCCGGTGCCTACCCGTCCACAGTAGTATCGGTGGATGCCGAGAAGCCCAAGAGGGGGCAGCCACAGCAGATATGCGATACCCAACGCTTTCACCCGTCTGCACCTCCACAAGCCCGGCGCGTCCTCGATGCGAGTCCATTATGTATTCGAGCAGCGCTTGCCGATATTCGCAAGCTATTGGGGCCGCGCGGGCCTTGCCTGGCGAGCCGGAGCAGGCTAGACTACGGGGTTAATGCCTCGAGAGGCTATCTTCTCGGGATCGAGTTGACGATTACAGAAAGATCGCAGGCTCGTTGCGGCACTTGGGGCGGGATGTGCTACCGTCCAGCTTGATGCGGCAGCTTGGTTTGCTTGGAGCGGCGTTGGCGGTATGTCGAAGTCTGAAGCTACGGAACTTGAGGGAATGGTCGTTAAGGCCTTGCCCAACGCCATGTTCCTTGTCGAGGCCGACCTTGGCGACGACCAGAAGCACCGGATTCTCGCCCATCTTTCCGGTCGGATGCGAAAGTACTACATCCGCATTGTCCCCGGCGACCGGGTGCTGGTCGAAGTCTCCCCTTACGACCTGGCGCGCGGTCGGATCACCTACCGCTGCAAGTAGCCTCCCGCAGGTTTCCCCCACGGAATTGGACTGTTGATCTCGGTTGGAATACCCGCGGGCTGGGAATTCCGCGCGCACGCCTGTGACGCCCGCCTCAGGCATGGGTCGCTGTGGTTTGTTGCTTGCTGCCTCCCCACCAGCGTCTGAACAGTCCCTTGCTGGGCGCGGGAAGCACCCCGTCCTCCCTGGTCCGGCGGTCCTGGGCGATGGTCTTGGCCAACTCGTGAATCGCCAGGCGAGCGGGGCTGTTGGGTGAGTCGGCCATGATCGGATGCCCAAAGTCCAGGGCGGCGGTCACGCGGCGGTAGTCGTTGGGGATCAGCGCAAAGACCGGTCGTCGGAAGTGTTGCTCCACGTCCTCCGGGCTTACCCGCTGGTGTTCCGCGCGACACCGGTTGAGCACGATTTCGATGTTCTCTTCCTCGGCACCCATCTCCAGCAGCAGGTCGTAGACCCGGGAAGCGTTGCGAATGCTTGGAATGGCGAGCTGAGCCACGATCATGATGTGGTCCGCACCGGTCAACGCCACCGAACTGAGAAAGCCGAACGTACGTGGCAAATCGATAACCACGTAGCGGTACGTGCTTCCGAGGACCTTGAGGGTCTGCTCGACCCCTTCGGGTGTTACCACGCGGGCGTCGGCCACCTTGTTCGGCCTGCTCAGCAGGGCCACGTTGCATGGAAGCAGGTGCACAGCCGATTCCACTATGGTGCGGTCAATCGGCGATCCGCTCTCGCACAAGTCGGCGAACGAGTACTTGGGCTCGCAATCGAACGCCAAGGCGGCGTCACCGTATTCGAGATTCATGTCCACCAGCGCGCAGATGCAGTTGCTCACCTGGGCTAGTTCCATGGCCAGGTTACACGATATGGTCGTGCACCCCACGCCCCCGGAGGCTCCCACCACGCAGATCCGCTGGGACTCGTGGTGGACGGCCATTCGCGTCGCCCGGATGCGGTCGACGGCGTTACGGAAATCCTCGGGATCAATCGGTGCGCAGACGAACTGCGAGCAACCGGCACGCATGGCCGAGATGATCGTCGTCGGATCCCCCTGCCGGCTGACACCGACAACGCTCATGTCAGGGACGGTGCGCAGGATACGCTGCACAATCTGCTCGCCGAACTCGATGTCGTCGTCGAGGTTGACCAGCATGATGCCCACTAGACCGTCGATCAGTGCGGCCTCCAGCTCCTCCCAGCGGCTCGTATCCAGCACCAGATCCAGACCGTGAGTCTGTTCGATGACACCCTTCAAGACCTCGCGCTGCTCCGCTTGGTTATTGAATAGGCCAATGTTCACGCTATCGCCCATAGGAACCTTCTCCCGGTTTATCGCGGAAACTCAACCTACGCCGCGCACCCCTACGAGTCATATCGGCGAGTCAGCGACCCCGATTCGGCGAAAAGCGCCTCGGTCGGACCACCGGCGTGGATGATCCGCAGGATAGAACGACACCGGCACGGGCAATGTTGCCCGTGCCGGTGCAGCAAGAAAGCTGTCGTGTTTCTTCCGCCGCCTACGCCCGGGGATGGGCTTCGTCGTAGGCCGCCTTGAGTCGGCGGGTCGTCACGTGGGTGTAAACCTGCGTGGTGGAGATCGACTGATGGCCCAGGAGTTCCTGCACGCTACGAAGGTCCGCCCCGTTCTCCAGCATGTGAGTGGCGAACGTGTGCCGCAACGTGTGCGGACTAATTGTGGGGTCCATACCCGCCTGGGCGAGATATTTATCGAGTTTTCGCCGGACACTCCTGGTGCTCAAGCGCTGCCCGTGCTTGTTGACGAATAGCGCTTCCTGGTTGAAGTTGGTGGAGCGCGGGTCGGCTTTGCGCTTGTCCATATACTTGTTGATCGCCGTTAGGGCGGTGGGCCCGATGGGCGCAACGCGTTCCTTACGCCCTTTGCCCCGCACACGCAACGATTGCCCCAGCGAGTCCACGTCGGTGATGTTAAGGTCGACGAGTTCGCTCACCCGGATTCCGGTGGAGTACATCACCTCCAGCATGGCTCGGTCGCGCGCTCCGAGGAGCGTGGTACCATCCGGGGTTTGCAGCAAGGTGTTGATCTGCTCCATGCCCAGGAACTTGGGCAAACGCTTCTCTTGCTTGGGCGTGCGAATCGATGCTAGCGGATTGGACTGCACGTAGCCTCGGCGAAGACAGAACTTGTAGAAGCTCCGCAGGGTGGCCAGCTTGCGTGCGATGGTGGACTTGGAGTAGTCCATCTTACCCAAGTGCGCCAGGTAACGCCGAATCTGCTCCGTGTCCATCCCGATCAGCTTCTGCTTCATATCGGTGGATACGGCAACGGCGGTGCCCGTGGAACGGGCGGCGTCGTACTCGCCGGCATAGCCGGGCGGCGTTGGACCCGCGCCACTCGCCTCCCGGGACCTTTCTCCGGCCAGGTACCCGCAGAACTGCCTGAGGTCCGCCGCGTAGCACTTGGCCGTATGGGGCGAGAAGTGACGCTCAAAGCTCAGGTAATTCAGGAACTCGCTAATCAACGGTATTTCGATCATGATCGCAAACTACACTCGGCGAATACCCCACGTCGAACTTGGCCCGGTCTCGACCAAGCGGCGTCTCAGCGCCCACCCCTGTGTCCCTACGTGACGATCTGATCGAGCTCCATCTCTAGCCGCCGACCCATCTGATAGCTGAGCACCGCGGCGTCAAACCAATCGAACTGGCAGATACGGTCGCCGGCCATGCGCGAAAAGGAATCAATCACCTCTGCCTCTCGTCCGGCTTCGTAGCGGAAGATGAACCGTTCCGACTCCTTGACCAGTGACAACTGCCTGATGACGTTCATCTCTTATACCTATCGCATACTTGAGACCGCAACTGTGGACAAATCGCCACTCGAAGCCAACTCCTTGAGGATTGCGTGGCAGCAATACCGCAAATAATGGCGCTGGCTGACAAGGTACTTCTCCCAACCCAAAGACCCCAGACCCTGCTGGTGACGCCCGGCGTACGCCTTCACATCCCTCGCGACGTAGTCTTGCGTGGCGTCGAAGACCCGTTCCGCTTGGGCGAGCGGGGCGGTGGCGGACACGCGCGAGCACAGGCCAAAGGGCCGCGCCTGCCGCGAGACAAGTATCGGATCGATGCTCCCGAGGGAAGCTCCGCGCCGAAAGCCGTACAGTTGAGCGGCGATTCCCACGATTGGCGGGTTGTAGGGATCATATTCGGTCACCGCGAAAACGAGAATCGCGTCCGCCCCCAATTCGTCAATAATCTCGAGGGCGTGACTCGGCGATCCAACCTCCTGGCGTCCCTGGCGCGCCAGCACAGCCAACACGCGACTTACCGGAATAACATCGATCCCCTCCAGGTAGCTCAGTTCGCTGGCCATCAGGTCGGCGACTGAACTCGGATCGAAGTCGCTTCCCCCGCTGAAGTTCAGTGCGGGTGCGACGGCGATGGTCATCGCCCCCAGAGTGTGGTTTGGGATAGTCACCGGATCGACGGTCTTGGGCATACAACCCGAACCGCAGGCGGCAATAGCACCGCAGGCCACCGCCGATCCCCACAACCACACCAGCCGTCTTGCACCGTTCCGGATCATCCTGATCCCGTCTCCCCGTGCCCTCCGAGTCCCTGGGCGATCGAGTGGTTCCGGGAGACCGAGCCCATTCCGTGAGCGCTGTCCAGAAACTCTCATCGTCCAAACGTCCGCCGTCCTTAAACTAGCGTTCGCCACCACGGACCGGACCTATCCGGGCGTGCCCGGCGGCGTCTCTTTCTCGGGCAACGGCGGTCCCTCCAACCAGCGGCGCGTCAGCGATCCGGGCGTATCGGACGTATCGTCCCGGTCGTTCGGCGGCATGATCGACCAGACGTTCTCATGTCCGCTCCGCGTGCTGGTGAAGACGACCCGTCCCTGCTTGGACCAGACCGGCCCAAAATTCCGGCTGTGCCCGTCCGTCAGCCGGACGCGGTACGTTCCGTCGACGTTTACGATCCAAATGTCCGAGGTATCCTCCGGTGTCGCGAAATCGGCGTCGGGCGGCGGCATCGAAGCCACCGCGCAAAACGCCAGTTTCGTCCCGTCCACGCTCCAGGTCGGGGCGATGGCGGCGAAGTCGGCGCTGAAGACGATTTCGGTCGGATACCGTGGTTCCCCATCCACCAGCTTGAGCGTCCAAATGCTGAACCAGCGGCTGCCGCGTTCCCGGGCCCGCTGATAAACGATCTCGTCACTAATGGGCGACCATTCGGGAAAAACCCCATACCCGATGAATCGCTTGGTGGCCCCCGCCTCGGCACTGGCCAGCCATAGCTCCCACTGCCCTCCGCCGGCGGGCAGGCTGCAGAACACCAGCCGCTTCCCGTCGGGCGACCAGTTCGGATGGACTTCATCCGCGGGTCCCTGGGTCACTTGAATCGGCTGCCGGCCCTCGGTCCCCACGATCCAGATGTCCCAGTTACCCCCGCGATTGCTGGCGAAGGCCACGCGTGTGCCGTCGGGGCTGAACGCCGGGTGGATGTCGGATGACGGATCGGAGGTCAACTGGGTGACGGCGGTCCCGAGTATATGCTTGATGTAGAGATCCGGATTGGGCGTGTGGCGGGTGGAGCAGAATACCATCCGCTCGCCGGTGGCGTCGAGGTCCGGGTCGTAGTCGGACCCCTCCTCCACGAAGGTATGACGGAGCAGAGAGGCTGCCGCCCGGGTGTAGTAAGGCACACGCCCGCGATCGGGAAGCTCACCGAAGTGCGTGATTTGCCGATCTCGCGCCGCCGCCAGCAGGGGCTCCGAGGGCGGCGGTCGCACATCGATCAACTCCGGGTCGGCCACGGCGACCGGCTCATGGCAACCCACTAGAACCCAGCCGCCCAGCAGGAATCCCGCCAGGAGACATCCGCTCGCGATAACCGGGCGTATTATAGACACCGCAGTCCGCCTTTCCGATCGGTCAGAAACACTACGGGGAGACGTCCCCAGTATGTCACTCGCTCGACAGCGATCAGAGGTTTCATCGGTACATTTCCACCGGCAAAGAAGAAGTTGCCGGCCTCACGCCCCGGCGAGTGCTGTCCGATAACCTAAGTATTTATCGTCCGAACACCGGATGGACTTCACATATCGGACCAGTCTTTTCTTGCGCCCACCGGGCGGATTCTGCATCGATCGCCCCGGTACGCCCGCCGGAACGGCGTGGGCCATGCTCTGATGCGTCTTCGAGCCCCGAATATGCGAGTGGGAAGGACCGAAGTGGGAAAACCGGGTACGCTTTGGC
>JAUWNF010000015.1 GCA_030612785.1 Phycisphaerales bacterium | reverse complement strand
CAGTCGTTGCCGGCGAGTTCGCACTCGTCGGGAATATGGTTGCCATTGCAGTTGGCGCTGGTTCCTTCGTCGATGTCGCACTCGTCCGCTACTCCGTTGCCGTTGCAGTCGGGTTCGCATTCATCGGGGATGAGGTTGCCGTTGCAATCCAGGCTGGTTGCCCCGGCTGTGTCGCAACTGTCCGCTACCCCGTTGGTATTGCAGTCCGGCTCACACTCGTCCGGTACTCCGTTTGAGGTACAGTCTTCGCTGGTACCAGCGGTGATGTCCTTTTCGTCATCTATGCCGTTGCCGTTGCAATCGAACGCACCAATCCGCAGGTAGTAGACATCCTGCTCTCCATTGAACGTCGCGGCGTAGGCCAGGCTAGCGCCCAGATTGTCGGAAACCATGTCGTAGTAGTCGCCGAGCTTGTCTTGCTGGGGCCAACCCAGATGAGGATCGAACGCCGGACTCAGCGCCTCGTTCACGGACCAGGTTTGCCCGGCATCTTCAGAGTAGGCGTAGTAGAGCTCGGAATCGTAGCCGCCCGGGTCATTGCGTGTGTCGTTCCAGATGACGTCAATCCGGCCGTCGGGAGCAACGGACATCGTGCCGAACCACTGCCAGGCCCCATTATCGGGCGGGTCGTCGTTGATCCGCACGGGAGCGCTCCAACTCCAGCCGCCGTTGGTGCTACGCGCGAACATGACGTCGAGCGGATCAGCCCCCCACGGGTTAACCGAACAGAGCAGGTAAACGTTGCCCCGGGTGGGACCATCAGAGTGATCGACCGCGATCCAGACTTGCCCGAGCAGGCCGCCGGGGTTGGGTCCGGCCGAGAACGTCATGCTCCCGCCAAGACTCACGGTTCTGGCGAAGTCCCACGCCGGAGGCAGGGTTTCGTCTTTCATCGTTGTAGACTTCGCTACGACGAACCCGTCGCCACATACGTACAATTCGCCATCAGGTCCGACGGCCAGGGTCCCCCAATATGGGTTCCCCGGCACACTGGTGCAGGCGAGGTAGCTTTGTCCACCGTCGTACGAGCGGGTGAAGTGATCCGGGCGGCAATAACTATAGTAGGAGGTCCAATTCGCGTAGATGTTGTCCCGCCCGATTCCGTCGGTGCGGTCAATAGTCATCCATTGCTTGTCGCCCCCATAGGCGAAGGTGCCGGAATCCCAGGTCTGGCCGCCGTCGCTCGACTTGAAGACGCGGCACCAGAAAGTGCTCTGGTTCGCCGTGAGGCTGTTGTAGTAGAAGTTGCCCTGGGTGTCGGCGTCCAGGACCGGGTCGGAGCGGAACACGCCCGGCTGCAGCACGCCAGGGAACGTCCAGGAATACCCACCTTTGCTGGTATAAGCCCAGCCGGCCTGGCGGAAGTTGCTCTGGATGGTGTTGAACTGTCGCCAGCCGATGGCCATCCGGCTCGGATTGGTGGGGTCCACGGCAATCGAGGGCTCGTTGGCTGCATCGCCCACGATGTTGTCGCCGTTGATATCGACATTGACCTGAACGCTGACATACCCGTTGCGGACGCTTCGAGCGCTAGGAGTAGAAAGCCGGCGTTGTCGTGGAGCAGGAACAAAGGCGTCGTCGGGTGTCTCCAGGTGACCCGGAGGGCTTGGCGTGTGGTGAAGCGACTCAACTCCCTCCTGCCCGGCGTGCGGGCGGGTGTCCTCCTGCGCCCACGTGGAACTCACCGGTCCCACGGCTATTGTGACCACCGCAATCTGGATGACGGTTCGGAATACCATGGTTACCCCCGTGGATTACCGTATCAACTTCAACTGCGCCGAGACCCGGCGTTTCATCACCCTCCCAGTATATCTAATCGGTGGGTCGTAACGAAGCGGATCTTGCTGGATAAGTACCCCTGGGGATGTAGATACTTGTTGATCTGCGGGCTGTTCAGCACGCTAATTCCTGCGAAGCCACCCGAAGAGGAGTATCGGGACCATTCCGGGCCAAACGAGGAACGCTAGTGCCGTTTTCGGTGAGGTTATTGGACGTCGCAAAGCTGCGCCGCCGGCCGTGATCGGTGCCGTGCTCCACGAGATCGACGCGCTGCGCTGGCCTGCACCGGCCGGGAGTGATAGACTGCCCGGGCCGTCCGCCACCCGTAGACATCATCAAGGAGACACCGATGCCCGATCCCTACCAGGCGCTGCTTGAACGGATCAAGGTGATTAACAAGCTGCGAGCCGTCGAGGAGCTGCTTGAATGGGATCAGCTCACGCACATGCCGCCCAAGGGTGTCGGGGCCCGCGCCGAGATGAAAGCCCTGTTGGCCGCCCTGCGGCACGAACGGCAGACGAGCCCGGAGATCGGCGACCTGCTGGAGCAGTCGTCGGCGGATGGCGATCCGGTCCGCGCCACCAACATTCGCGAGACGCGGCGGCTTTACGAACGGGCCGTCAAAGTGCCGAGCGAACTGGTCAAGGAACTGGCCCGCACGGCGTCTTTGGGCAATGATATCTGGACGCGAGCCCGCGCGGATTCCGACTTCAGAGCCTTCGCTCCCACACTGTCCAAGTTGCTGGGGCTCAAACGCCAGGAAGCCGAATACATCGGTTACGAAAACGAGCCCTATGACGCCCTGCTGGACGAGTTCGAGCCGGGTGCCACCGCGGAAGAGATTGCCGGGCTTTTTGCCGAACTCCGCGGACGCCTCGTGCCGCTGGTTCAGGCAATCGCCGAAGCACGGCAAAGGCCCGACTTCTCGATTCTTAAGCGCCATTATCCCCGTGCCGCACAGGAGACCATGGGACGCAAGTTCGCCGAGGAGATGGGTTTCGACTTCGAGGCCGGGCGGCTCGATGTTTCGGTACACCCCTTCACCATTTCGATGAGTTGCGACGACGTGCGCATGACCACGCGCTATGACGAGCACTACATGCCGTCGGCGGTGTTCGGCGTGTTGCATGAAGCCGGTCACAGCCTCCACGAGCAGGGGCGCGAGCCCCAGCACGCGTTCACGCCGATGGGCTCATACGTGTCGCTGGGCATCCAAGAGTCTCAGTCGCGGATGTGGGAGAACCAGGTCGGGCGCTCGCGACCGTTTTGGGAGCATCACTATCCCTGGGCGCGGGAGCTGTATCCCGAGGCTTTGGGTAACGTCGGGCTCGACGAGTTCTACGCCGCGATCAACACCGTCGCCCCGTCGCTGATCCGCGTCGAAGCCGACGAACTGACCTACAACCTGCACATCATCGTCCGCTTCGAGTTGGAGCGGGATTTGGTCAGCGGCCGGCTGGAGGTTGCCGACATCCCGGACGCCTGGAACCGGAAGATGACCAAATTGGTGGGCATCACTCCGGGCAATGACGCGGAAGGCTGTTTGCAGGACACGCATTGGTCGGGGGGCGCATTTGGCTATTTCCCGACCTACGCCCTGGGCAATCTATACGCCGCGCAGTTCTTCGCCGCGGCAAGGGAGGCGCTGGGCGATCTGGGCGCGTCCATCCGGGGCGGCGATTTGAGACCGCTGAACGAGTGGCTGCGCACCCATATCCACCGGCACGGTATGCGTTACCGCGCCGGCGAACTCGTCCGGCTGGTCACCGGCAAGCCGTTATCCATCGAACCTTTCATGACCTACGTGAACGCCAAGTTCAAGCCGATCTACGGCCTGCCATAGCGGTTTTGCAGGTGTTGCCCGAGTTTGCCCCCCGGGGGGCTAACAGTACAGGGGCTGTCGATTTAGTCGTCCGTTGTGATCCCAAATGTAGCGTCACCCCTTGTGGGTGGCGAAAAACGCAGGTGCGCCGCCCACAAGGGGCGACGCTACAGACTAAATCGACAGCCCCTACAGCGAAGGTAGCGGCCTGCGTCTCGCAAGCCGTTCGGCCAGCGGGGACGCCGGCCGCTACACAAAAGCCCGCGACTTTGCGCTGTACTGCTAATGCCGTTTCTGGTTGCAGACTACTCCGCGACGCCTTGGCCGAAGAACTTGGGTGGCTCGGCGAGGGTATAGACCTTCGTTTCAGCAGCGATCGCGCTACGGATGTGCTTGGGCACGCACATCAGGCCCAGCAGCGTAGTGCCGTCGAACATGCGGAAATCGCCGGTGGTCTCTGACTCCAGCAAAGCGTCGATGGCGGCGGGATCGGGGCGGCGGTCGAGTGGTGCGGCGCTGCCGAGGGCAAACCCCCATGGAGACGCATAGGATGGTACCTGCGAGCTATACGACACGACGTTGGGAAAGACCGCTCCAACCGTATTGACCAGACGGACGTGCAACTCCATCTCGGGCGGGGCCAGGGCGCCCGCCTGGACCACGAAATAGCCCTCAGACCTGAGCGCCCGGCGACACTTCTCGAAGTACTCCTTGGTGAAGAGCTTGAATGACGGGCCTTGCTCGATCGGATCGGACAAGTCGGAGATGATGATGTCCCAAGCGGACGCTGCTTTGTCCAGATAGTCGAGGGCGTCGCCGATGACCACTTCGGTGCGCGGATCGTCGAACGCCCCCTGGTGCATCTCGGGCAAGTATTGCTTGCAGGCCTCAACAACCTCGCCGTCGATGTCCACCATGACGACCTTCTCGACGCTCTTCCATTTGAGAACCTCGCGTACGGTCGCGCCCTCGCCGCCGCCCAGGACCAGCACCGTCCGGGGCGCGCCGTGGTTCAGGCAGGCGGGATGCACCAGCGGCTCGTGGTAAAGAAACTCGTCACCCGTGCAGGACTGCCACTTGCCGTCCAGTACCAAGGCCTTCCCGAAGGTGCCCGTCTCGACGATGCACATCTCCTGGAAGGCGGTCTTGCGGTAGACGAGGATATCAACCACACCGTGTTGGTAGATGTCATAGGGGGAGATGTACTCGGTAATCCACAGGTCGGAATTCACTCGGGAGCCCGGCATAGGTCGGTCTCCTTGGAGAATTCCACCTCGGCCGAAGGTCCGCTGTCCGCAGCGCCGATGCCGCGGGGCAGAATCACCAGCGAGTGCTTGCGGGCGGCGAAGCGCTCGGTCAAGTACTGGCAGGCCCGTTGCGGCTCGGCGTCCTCGCCGCACGTGAATATGTCCACCGCGGCATAGCCGTGCTCAGGCCAGGTGTGAATCGAAACGTGGGATTCGGCCAGCAGCCCAACCGCGGTCACTCCCTGCGGATAGAACTGGTGGCTGGTGAGTTTGAGGAGGGTGGATAGGCTCTGTGTGGACGCGTGTTCAATCGCATCCCGGACGAACATCACGTCATTGAGCAGGTCGGGCGGACAACCGTGGAGCTCCAGGATGCAATGCATACCTACCGGGGTTACACTCAATGGGACACCTCCTATCGCGTTAGCGACGCTAACTCGGGGCCAGACGGAACAGCCAGTTCACGTTACACCTCACTCGCGGGATCTTGCCGATTGATAAGTGGCCCACGCCCGCGTGACCCGCGCCGGACGCTGGGTTGGTGGCACCGCGAGACGAGCAGTGTAATGGCGATGCCCGGTCACGGCAAGAGCCCCGCCGCGACCTCAGCGATTCCGCAGGTTGGGCGATAGGATCCGCTGGCCCCTGAGTGGGCGAATTTGGTTGCCTGAGGGACGCCGGATCGAGTAAACTGGTGATGCTTCGCAGGGCTTTGGGGCAAACCGCCCGAACGATGGGGAAGGAAGGCCGCTATGTGAACTGAAGGCGCACGTTTGTCAATTCTACTCGTGGGTGCGGCGCTTCTTTTCCCGTTCAGCCTGGTTGAGACACAGCTCCGCGTGGTCACTTGGAATGTGTCGAACTATTCGAGCGACGGGTGGACCGGCCAAGAACGGACGGAGAGAAACGGATGGAGAAAAACGGAATGAAGGAGAGAATCGGGATCATCATCTGCGACCGCTACCGGATGTGCGCTGGGGGCAAATGCCTGAGGTCTTTCCGCAATAGGGAGGGCGCTTTCAGTATCTATCGTGGACGGGACGTGGAGCTGGCGGGGTACGCAACCTGTGGTGGGTGTCCGGGCGGGAATGTTGAGTATGCTCCAGAGGAAATGAAGAAGAACGAGGTACAGGTCGTTCATTTTGCCACTGGATTGATTGTCGGGTACCCGCCGTGTCCGCACATCATGCATTTTCGTGATTTCGTCGTCGCAAGATACGAAATGAAGGTGGTGATAGGCACTCATCCGATACCGCAGAAGTACTACAACATGCATATGAACTTGAAGACCTGGGACTCGCCAGAGTGGAGCGAGTTCATTCAGCCTACCCTGACCGATGAGAAAACCCGTGCCTCCTACGACTGAATGGGAGGTCTTCTCGTCGCCCTCCTCGCACCGATCGTGGCGGTAATGATTTGGATCCTACTCCAGTACAACGACGCGGTGGAAGTTGTCGCACGAGCAGCCGGTGTCGTGGTCCGTCACCGTCACATAAATGAAGAGCAGTTCCATACCCACCACGTCAAACGTCTCGAACTCGATCTCGTTCGAGAACGGGGGCGTACTTGTGATCTGCCCCGCGCCTTCGGAGGACCAGTCATACTCGACGTTGCCCCCGGCCGCCGCCGGCACCGATGCTATCAGCCCGGAGGTGTTCTCCGGAGCGGAGTCCGGAGCGGTAATCGTGCAGTCCGGGATGATGGGGCCGTTTGAATTACAGTCCGTGCCCGGCCCCTGCGGTATGCCATCTTGGGCCGTGCATTCGGCCGGCGGGAGGTCTTGGCACTCGCAGTTGGCGAGGTGGCACGCTTCATCAGGTAGCGGGCAGGAGACCGACCCGCAGTCGGTTTCGTCGCCCTGCGGTTCGCCCGCAGCCTCGCTGCACGCCAGAGCCGTAAGGTCCTCGCAGGTGCCATCCTCAAAGCAACACGCTTGCCACGAACCCGTGAAGCCGCTCTGAAATCGTCCGTAATCCCGCAGGTCAACGCTCGCGCTGTAGTCGAGGTCGGCATCTTTGCATCCAGGTGGTATCTCCTCTCCAGGCCCTGCCATGCATGACACCAGTGCTGAGAGGTCGTCGAGGTCTATGTCTTCGTCGCCGTCGATGTCGCCGAACGGCCCCGGGCCGGTAAACCCGTCCTGAAGAAAGGCGAAATCCTGCAAGTCTACATCCCCGTCAACGTCAACGTCCGCGTCGTCGCAGTCCAGCAGGATCCCGCCGCCCGGCCCCGTCAGGCACTCGACGAGGTGTTGCAGGTCGGCGTAGTCAACATCGCCGTCCCCATCGAGGTCGCCAGGATCGCTGGCCACTGATGCCGTCACGTTTAAGATGACCATGGCGACCGCCACCAAGAACAATCGCGAGAATCGTGGGAGAATGTGCATCTGCGCCCCTCCGTTGCTTTCACCCGTCATTTCCCATCTACCGGGTTCCTGGCAACATCCTACCAAAACAAGCTGGTCGGCTCCAGCGAGAACGGCGTATTTCACCGTGAAGCCCGCCCGTTTGCCCGATCCACCGTGCCAGTTTTCTCCCTCCGCCCCCGCCACCCCCCACACCCAGCAGTAGGAAACTGTTTCAGGCTGGGCGGAAACCAAGGACAAAATGCCGGGGGACCGGTCATTTTGTCCTTGGTTGAGATTTTCTGCCCAGATCTGAAAGCACAATGAGATCATGCTAAACACGCACTCCCCGCCGGGTGCAATCCCCCACCCCTTGATCCGCTACGCCGGATCACAGGGATGGGGCACCCGTTGGGTGAGTATCGCGCAAGTTCTGCGGACCCGGCGGTAAATGCCGCCTGCAGCCCCCAAGGTCGGGGTGTCGATATCCAAACGAGTCTTGAACGGAGCAGGTGTGCGCCCCTGAGTCAATCCCCCACCCCTTGATCCGCCACGGCGGAGCACAGGGATGGGGCACCCGGCGGGTCCAGGCGAAGCGAGGTTTTCCATGAGCGGTATTACCACTGGTATTGGGTTGGTGTCCGGGCTGCCGACCGCTGATCTCATCGCCCAGTTGATGCAGCTCGAGCGGCGACCGATCTATCTCCTCGAAACGCGCGTGGCGGGGATTCAAACGCAACGGACCGCGTGGGCCGACCTCACCGCACGCGTGCTCGCAGCCAAGTCGTTGGCATCACGCTTCGGCGAGCTCAGCTTCTTCAGACATTTCGATACCACCAGCTCCGACGAGAACGTGCTCACCGCGGTGGCCGGTGAAAATGCCGTGCCCGGAACCTATGCCTTCACCGTACACTCGCTGGTCACCAATCACCAATTGATCGGAAACGGTCTGGCCAACGCGGATGCGACCCCGGGCGGGGTGGGCACGCTCTCCCTTGAGATCGGGCACGGCAAGGTCCACCCGACGACGACCCTCGATGAACTCAACGGCGGTGAGGGGGTGCGCCGTGGGACCATTCGCATCACCGACCGGAGCGGGGCCACGGCGGATGTGGACCTGGCCACCGCGATTACCCTGGAGGACCTGCTCGAACGGATCAACTCTGAAACGACCGTCAATGTCCAGGCCCGCATCAGCGGCGATCAGATCGTCATCCAGGACTTCACGGCGCCCGCGGACGTCGTCGGCGACCTGGTCGTGGCCGACGTCGGCGGGGGGTTTCTGGCCGCGGACCTGGGGCTGGCCCAGAGCGCCGCCGGCGACGCGATCACCGGTGCGGACGTCATCTACCTGACCGACTCCACGGCACTGGACCGCCTGAACGACGGAAACGGTGTCCGGCACCTCCTCGCCGGTGAGGACTTCCGCATCACCCAGGCTAACTCCAACTCCTTCGAGGTGTCCCTGGACGCCGACCTGGCCCGCAACCCCCAGACCCACCTGGCCCAACTGAACAACGGAAACGGTGTGCGGCTGGGTACCATCCGCCTCACCGACCGTAGTGGGCAGACGGCCCAAGTCGATCTCTCGTCCGCCGTAACCGTCCAGGACGTGTTGGACGCGATCAACGCCGCCGGAATCGGCATCAGCGCCACCGTGAGCCGCGAGTACATCCTGATCAGCGATACCACCGGCACGCCCGAGGAGAGCGCGGTGAATCTCAAGATCGAGGACGTGGACGGCTACGCCGCCCGCGACCTGGGCATCGCCGCCGATGCGGACGAAAATACCTTCGTGGGGAGCAAGATCTTCCGTATCTCCACCATCGGTGACGTCATCCGGGCCATCAACTACGCCCCAGGCAACGGCGGTCCGGGCTCGCAGGTGATCGCCTCCATTTCCGACGACGGCAACGGGATCGTGCTCGTCGACGAGTCCTCCGGCGGCCAACCGTTGACGATCGAGGCCCTGGAACTCAACGGCGTGGTCTCCAGCGCGGCTGCGGACTTGGGCATCCTGGGTGAGTTCGCCTCGGGGACCACCGAGCGCCGCGACCTCATCGCCGGACCCAATACGGTGCTGCTCACCTCACTCAACGGCGGTGGGGGCATCACCACCAGGGGGGAGGTCCGGTTCACGGCCCGCGACGGTACCACGACCGACATCAACTTCAGCACCGCGCAAACGCTGCAGGACGTGATCAGCGCGATCAACGCCACGTCCGCCACGTCCCACATCGCCGCGTCGGTCAACACATGCGGTAACGGCATCCTGATCACCGATACCTCGGACGGAACCGGCAACCTCGGCGTCGCCGACCTCGACGACGGGACCTTGGCTGAGGAACTCGGCATTGCCGGCACCCACGCCACCACTTTGGTAAACGGCGGGAACCTGCAACTCAAGTATATCTCCGAGAACACCCTGCTGGAGGACCTGAACTACGGGGCGGGTATTCGCACGGGGCGGTTTCAGATCACCGACAGCGCCGGGCTGATCAGCCTGATCAACGTTACCGAGAATCAGAGAACCCTGCAGGACATCATCAACCTGATCAACAGTGGTACCGCGGACGTGACTGCCCGAATCAACGACCATGGGGACGGTTTGTTGATCACCGACAACGCCGGCGGCTCCGAGCCGCTGTCGATTGTCGACCTGGAAGGCAGTCTCACGGCGGCTGACCTGAACATCGCGGGCGAGAGTGCCGACGGTGAGACCACCATTGACGGGTCGTACGAGATCACCATCGAAGTCGACGCCGACGACACCCTCAACGACCTGGTGTCCAAAATCAACAGTGCCGCGTCTCAAGTACGGGCGAGCGTGCTCAACGACGGAAGTACTAACGGTTACCGCTTGACGCTCACCTCGGAGGTGAGCGGACGGCGGGGCGAGTTGGTTTTCGACACCGGCGAGACCGGTCTGTCGATGGACACCCTGGTGCGCGCCCAGGACGCGGTAGTGTTTTTCGGCGGGGTGGGCGGAGAGAACCCCGTGGTCATCACCAGTTCCACTAACACGCTGACGGATGTCGTGGGTAACGTGACCGTTGACCTGGTAGGCACCTCGGAGGATCCGGTCACCCTCTCCGTGACCCAGGACGTGGACAACGCGATTGCGGAGCTTAACACGTTCGTGACCAATTACAACGGCATCCTGGACCGTATCGACGACTACACCTCGTTCAACTCCGAAACCTATACACGGGGTGTGTTGCTGGGCGACTCCACCGTGCTGCGCATTCAAACCCGCCTCCACAACGCCGTTACGCGCGAGTATCAGAACGTGTCCCCCGCGTTTTCCCATCTGTCCAGCGTCGGCCTGACCATCGGATCCGGTGCGCGGCTGAGCTTCGACGAAGACAAATTCCGCGAGGCCTACGAGGAGGATCCCGACTCCGTGGAGCAACTTTTCACCACCGCCGAGACCGGTCTTGGAGACTATCTGGAGGAGATGCTCGACGAGTTGAGTCGAACGGAGGACGGGTTGATCGCCCGGGCCGACAACCTGCTGGCCGACAAGGAAGAACTGCTCCAAGACCGCATCGACGCCCTGGAACTCTTGCTGGAGAAGAAGCAGGCCCGTCTGGAAGCCCAGTTTGCCGCCCTGGAGCAATCCTTGTCCCTTTTGCAAGGCCAGCAGAATGCCCTGGCGGGGATAAGCCTGCCAGGGTCAGGAACGGTTTAAGCCCCCAACACAATGTGGGACCGGCTTTCCAGCCGGTCATGATTCTCGGACTGAAGGCGTCGTCGGGCGGCCACTGGTGCGCTGGTTTTGCATCATTCCACATCTGTGTTAATCCGATACACAGGTCAGTATGAGCGGGACGTCCATGAATTCCTACCTCCGCGATGCGGTGATGACCGCCACGCCGGAGCAGCTCCAGTTGATGCTGTACGACGGGGCGGTCAAATTCGCGTTGCAAGGCAAGGACGCGCTTATCGCCAAGGATTATGAGCGGTCTTACGAAAAGCTGGGGCGCGCTCAGGCCATCATTCTGGAAATGCAAAACGGGCTGCGTCGCGAGGTGAGCCCGGAGTTGTGCGACCGGATGGCCGCCATCTACAACTTCCTCTACCGCAAACTCGTCGATGCCAGCGTGCAGAAGGACACCACCTGCATCGACGACGCGGTTAAGATCCTGCGCTACCAGCGTGAGACCTGGGTCATGCTCATGGACAAAGTCGCGAAGTTCAAGGCCGGTGACACGGAGGCCGGTGACACGGAGGCGAGCGAGGTGCGGCCCGCCGCCGCGGACAGCGCTGCCGCCGGGTCCGAGTGTCTCGGTGGCAGCCTCTCGGTCGAGGGCTAGGGTCCGTGTGCGGTCCGCCGCTTGGACGCCCTTCGCTCTGGGTATCAACCCCAAGCATTTCTTTGCCGGCCGCCTTGACCAAAGCGTTGATTCACGAATAGAGTTTGTCTCGGCGAACCGGGATATGCGCTCCCGCGTAGGAACACTCGGAGCGATTGCGATGAGAAAGCCTTCACTTATTGCCCTGCTGGCCATTGCGGTTTCAAGCGGTTCGGCCTCTGGGCAGGAATCCGCAGCGCCGCCGGACTCCCCGGCGGTCGAGACCCCCGCGGCGGACGAAGCGGAGCTGGACGTCAGCGGGATGACGCTGGAGGAACTCGTGGAAGAGGCCTATCGCGCCATCGAGACTGCTGAAACCCGGGGGCCCGACGCGCAGGCCGCGTCGACGCGGGCCAACCAATTGATTGCCGCGATCCGCCGGCGGGATACCCTCAACAGCGACGCGGAGTTCCTCGGTGGGCGCGTCCAAATACTCATGGGGCACCCACGCGAAGCGATTCAGGCCATCAACAATTACACGAAATCGCGCAAAGGAGAGAACGACTGGTACGCCTTCAACCTGCTGGGTGACCTTTACTTTCAAGCCCGGTATCACACGATGGCCCGGGACAAGTACCAGAGAGCCGTCGACCTCAACCCCCTCGAAGCCGAGCCGTGCGCCGGATTGGCCCAAGCCGAGTCGGCGCTCGCCAGATACCATAAGTCGGCGGAATGGGCCCGCAAGGCAATCGAACTGGATGCCCAGAACCCGCCTGCCGAACGGGACCCCAAGTTCAGTGCCGTGCTCGCAAACGCTCTGATGGCGGACCGCCAACTCGATGAAGCGTTGAAAGCCGCCACCGCCGCCCTCGAACTCGGTAGACTGAGAGCGAAAAACGATCCGACCAAGACCATGCTGTTGACCGAACTGAGGAACTTTAACGGCCTTGTACAGAAGGTCCTCCAGCATATTCTTATCAGTTTCCCCGAGCGCACGGACGAATATGTCCGGATAACGCACTTGCAGTTGGAGAACGCCGAGATCGACCATCTGCTGCGCTTGCACCGTGTTCTCCAGACGGTGGAATACGGCATCGCGCAATCCGAGCCCAACCCGTCTCCGGCGCTTCTCTTTGAAAAGGCGAAACTGCTTCTGGCCGTGGGCAACACGGAGGAAGCCGTACAGATCCTCACCGACTTGCTCGCCAAGGACCCCAACCACGCCGAAGCACAGCGACTCCTTGTCCAAACCAGGGGCCCCGAATCCGCCGCGCCGACGGCGCCGTGAGCGTGGAGTGGCCGAAACGCCCGCCCGGGTTCAATCCGGGAGCAACCCCAACTCGCCGGCCACCGGGGTGAGCGCCGCGATGCAGTTATCGATGTGTTCCGCGAGATCGATCTCCAGCAGTTCCGCTCCGGCGTCGATGTCCTCACGGGAGACCGCGGCGGCGAAGCTGTGCTGCTTGAGCTTTTTGCGGACGCTCTTGGCGCGCATCCCGGCCAGGCGCTCCGGACGGACTAGCGCCACCGCCATGATGAACCCGCACAGCTCGTCCACGCCGAACAGGGCCTTGCGCAGGGGACGGTCGCGCGGGTATTCGTCTTGGTTCCAGTCCGCGTGCGACAGGATGGCGCCGACGATTTCCTCGTCCACGCCCGCCGCGCGCAGGATCTTCGCCCCCTCGCGGGTATGTGCCGGTGGTTCGGGCCAGCACTCGTAGTCGAAATCGTGCAGCAGTCCCACGACGCCCCACAACTCCACGTCGCCGTGCAACTTCTCCGCATACCAGCGCATGGCCGCCTCGACGGCCAACGCATGCTTGATCAGCGAGGGGTTCTTAGTATGCTCGTTGAGCAACGCCCATGCTTGGTTTCGGTCCATACCTTGCCCCGTAAGCTGTTCCGTTTTCCCGCAACGAGTCCACCGGAGTGACTGGTTTGACTTAGCCGAATGCTCGGCTATCATCCGCAGTACAGCCGGTCGCCAGGATCGATGTGTACGATTATAGGCTGTCCGCGTGAAAGATCGAGGCCGACAAACCTTCGACGCCGGCGAATTGTCCGTGGTGCTCAGCCACTACGAACTGGGCGTCATCGAATCCATTACCTCGTTTGAGCGTGGCTCCAGGAAGAGCCCCAAGGTCGGCATCGTCTGCGAAAAGGGCAAGTATGTGCTCAAGCGCCGCGACCCCGAGCGCACCAGCATAACGCGGATGCGGCTCGCGCACGCGCTACAAGCCCATCTGCACGCTGCCGGGTTCCCCTTACCGGCGCTGGTCCGGGCCGTCGACTCGGGCGAGACCATGTTGGTCCTGCGGAACCGGGTGTACGAACTCTTTGAATTCGTCCCCGGTCACCAGTACCGCGGTCTCGACGCCGAGACGTTCGACGCGGGTGCCACGTTGGCTTCGTTTCACCAGAAGGTGCGCGGCTTCACTTATGAAGAGAAGCTGCCGACCAGCAACTACCACGACGCCCTCGCGGTCCGGACCGGGCTGAACGCCATCCCCTCGCGGCTGTCCGAACACGAGAGTGTCACCGGTAAGCAAGGCGAACTCCTCGGAGTTGCCCAGGCTCTCTTTGACACCTACGATCGTGTCGCCGAACGGGCCGACCACGCGGGGCTTGCCCACCTCGAGGTCTGCGTGGTGCATTCCGACTGGCATCCCGGCAACATGCTGTTTCGGCACGACCGGGTGGCGGCCGTCGTCGATTACGACTCGGTGCACTACGCCGGGCGCGTGCTCGACGTCGCCAACGGCATGCTCCAGTTTTCCGTCGCCACCGACGCCAGGCCGGAGAATTGGCCCGACCAGCTCGACGAAAACCGCCTTCTACAGTTTATGACCGGTTACGAATCGTTGTCGGAGTTGTCGGTGGAGGAGAAGCGCTGCCTGGCGCCCCTGATGATCGAGGCCCTCATCGCCGAATGCGTCGTCCCGATTGCCGCCACCGGGTTCTTCGGACGCTTGCAGGGATTCGGTTTCATGAAGATCGTCCGCCGCAAAGTTAAGTGGCTGGAGGACCATGCCGAGCGACTCACCGAACTGTTCACCTCCGACAGGAACGTAGGACGCAGCTCATTGCCTGCCTCCAAGCAGGCCAAGTAAGGAGCCGCATCCTGGTGCTGTTCGGCACGAATTTTGCTTCGTCAGCGGGCGCCGAAGGTCGTGCGCACCGCTCCGCACGGATCGCCGTGGGAGAATCTGTGGTGGAATTGGGGTGCTGGTTGCGGTGACAGTTGTTGCTATCCGATAAGGATAGTAGAGTGGGCACCACTTGGGGTGCCTCGTGAAGCGAAACCGCTCATGAACGACTGGTACGATGCAGAACAGCGGGCCGAACGGTCCCAGCAACTCTCCGAATCCCAGCGCTGGGAAGAGGCGCTGAGCGAGATCGAGGCCGCGCTGGAGATCAATCCCGAGAACCCGTCATGGCTGGCGTATCGGGGCTTCCTGCTGGACAATCTCGACCGCCTCGAGGAGGCGATCGAAGCCTACGAATCGGCCCTCGCCTTTGAGCCGGACGATGTCGAGCTCCTGGTGGCTTTGGGAATCGATCTCACGCGGGCGCAGCGGCATAGCCGGGCGTCGGCCGTGTTCGAACGGGTAGCGCTGCTCGATCCGACCTGCGAAGCCGCTTACTGCCACCGCATCCTCAATTACAGCGAACTGGGAGACCACGACCGCGCCGAGGAGATGTTCTACCTCGCACAGCAACTCCACGAGGACTGCCCGGACTGCTTCTTCCACATGGGGGTTTCGCGGGCTGCCAGGGGAGACTACGAACGTGCGGTGTTCTGCTGGACCCGCACGCTGGAGATCGAGCCGACCTACCCTGGCGTCAAGCAGTACCTGGCCCGGGCTTGCCGCCGGCGTGGTGACTTGCAACGGGCCCGCGAGTTCTATGTCCGCGAGTTACGCGAGGATCCGGGGAACACCGAACTGCTCGTGGAAATGGGCGAGTTGGCCATCGCATCCGGTGACCTTCCCGACGCCGTCAATCGGTTTCGGCAGGTTCTCGAACTCGAACCGGATCACGTCGGTGCTGCCTCGGCTTTGGCTGACGTGCTGGTACGCACCGGTGACGCGCAGGCGGCTCTCAGCATGTTGCTGGTCCTGGCCGAAGCGGAACCGGTCTCCCCGCACCTGCACAAGAGGTTAGGCGAGGCGTATCTCGCCCTGGCCCAATATGAACAGGCCCGCAAGCACCTTGAGTCCGCCGTCGAGCACGATCCCAACAACGAAAGCGCACTGCTGCTGCTGGGGACCTGCTTGCTTCATTTAGGGCGACCTGATAAGGCGGCCGACGCTTTTACCAGGATGCTGGCCATCGATGCGCATTCGCCTTACACCCACCACAACCTGGCGGTCTGCTGTTTTCTTTCGGACAAGTACGAACCAGGGCTCGAGCACTGCTTGCGCGCCCTCGAGTTGAAACCGGACTACGCGTTGGTCGTCTACAAAGCCGCCGTCGCCTGCGTGGAGTTGGGCCGCTGGACCCAGGCCCGTGACCTGATCACCCGCGGGCTTGAGCTGGACGCGGACGATCAGGCTCTGCAACAACTCTCCAAACGCCTGTGGCGCCTCCGCTGCCGCCACGTCCTCAAGAAGCTGATCCGCCTGCTACGAGCGTAGGGTGCCCCATCCCTGTGATCCGGCGTAGCGGATCAAGGGGTGGGGGATTGACTCAAATGTGAAAGGCGCAGGGTGCCCCATCCCTGTGATCCGCCGTGGCGGATCAAGGGGTGGGGGATTGACTCGAATGTGAAAGGCGCCCGCGACTGCTCATTCCCCACCCCGTTCGCCGGCCCTGACGGCTGGCGAAACGGTAGGGGGCACCCGCCGCTTGCCTGGGCGCGTTCGGTTTCGACGAAGCCGGCGCCGTGGACCTGGCCGACTACCACTGCTTCCAGCAGTTTGTGCCGGCGGCGGGTCCGCCGATCGTGCCTGGCGATCAGGACGGTGATGGAGACGTCGATCTGGACGACTTCGTCGTGTTCGTAGCCTGCCTGGCGGGCCCGGAGGTGAACACGCCGCCGCTCACCTGCACCGAGGAGCAGTTCGACCGCGCCGACCTGGATAACGACAACGACGTCGATCTGGGCGATTACGGGGGATTTCAGCAACGTTTTACTGGAGCCTTGTAGTAGAAGCGAACGATGTTATAATTATAATACTGG